>NZ_JARHXQ010000174.1:0-4293 GCF_029222765.1 Arthrobacter sp. Cr_A7
CTTCTGGGCAACGGAAACGCCGTGGTCGGCGAAGCGCTCGAAGTAGCGGCTGGCCAGGGCCACATCCACGGTGGTGGCAGGCGATTCGGCCCATTCGGGAGCGGCGATGGCCTTAAAGACGCTCAGGTGCAGATCGTTGATGTCGCTGTTCGCCTTCAGGATGTCCCTCGCCACCTCAAGGTCGCGGGTCTCCAGCAGGACGGTCAGCTTGTCAGCGATCATCTGGTCCAGCTCCGCCATCCGCTTGAACGTGCCGGTCATGGACGCGGGAATGACCGTGGACGGGAACCGGAGGCGGGCCAGCTGCGCGATGTGCCGGGCGAGGTCGCCCATCCGCTCCAGCGACGCACTCATGCGCAGGGAGCCAACGATCATGCGCAGGTCGCTGGCAACGGGACCCTGCAGCGCCAGGATGTCGATGGCCCGCTCGTCCAGGCTGTTCTGCAGGAAGTCGATCCGCGCGTCCGCGGCAATAACGTCCTGGGCGAGGTCCACGTCCGCCACTTCAAAGGAAGTGGTCGCTTTGTCCATCGCTTCGCTGACCAGGCGGGAGATCTCCACCAACTGGTCACCCACATGGGTGAGCTCTTCCTGAAAAACCTTACGCACGTAGGCGTCCTTTCCTTGGAACTCCTGCGGCCCGTGTCTGGGCAGCAGGAATCGTGTCGCCGTTCGGCACTCCAACCCGCTACTCTGCCACCGCCCGGTGAACGGTTAAGCCCTTGCAGGTGAACGTTAGTTGAACCGTCGCCGCAGGCGGTCCTGACGCGCCGGAAGGCCCCCTGTAAGAGCATAAGGTGGATCTGTGGATCCTATGCTCATCGGTCTGGTCGCAGGCCTCGTCGGCCTGGCGCTTGGCACGTTCGGCGTGCTCGCCTACCGGGTCAGCGAGAAGCAGCGCCGGCTGCTGGACGTGGACGCTGAGGAGCCGGCCCTGCCGGCCGGCGCCGCGGAGGTGCTCGCCGTCGTCGGGCGTGCCTTTGTTGTGGTGGACGCCGTGGACGGTGTGGTCCGCGCGAGTCCTGCCGCCTACGCGTACGGCCTGGTCCGCGGCCATACGGTGGTCCATAAGGAACTGCTGGACATGACGGCCGGGGTCCGCCGTGACGGCGTCATCCTTGAGAAGCAGCTTGAACTGCCGCGTGGTCCGCTGGGGCAGGGGACCATCATTGTGCAGGTGCGGGCAGCGATGCTCGGGGAGGAATACATCCTCCTGCTCGCGGACGACCGCACCGAGATCACGCGCACCGAGGAAATCCGCAACGACTTCGTTGCCAACGTTTCACATGAACTCAAGACCCCCGTGGGTGCCATCTCGCTGCTCGCCGAAGCCCTGGAGTCTTCGGCGGACGACGAACTGGCCGTCCGCCGCTTTGCCAAGCGCATGCACAAGGAATCCGGCCGCCTCGCCGCCCTGGTGCAGGACATCATCGAACTCTCCCGGCTGCAGGGCGCGCGCGTGACGCAGGAGGGCCGCCCGGTGGACATCAACGCCGTCATCGCCGAGGCCGTGGACCGGTCGCAGCTGCCCGCGGAAAGCAAGAACATCACCATCGTGGTGGGCGGCCGGACCGACGGTAAGGTCTTCGGAGACCAGGACCTGCTGGTGACAGCCCTGCGCAACCTGATCGACAACGCCATCCGGTATTCCCCCGCCAACACGCGCGTAGGCATCGGGGTCCGTGCCAGGGAGGGCCTGGTGTCGATTTCCGTGACCGACCAGGGCGAGGGCCTGAGCGCCGAGGACCAGGAGCGCGTCTTCGAGCGCTTTTACCGGGTGGATTCGGCGCGTTCCCGCCACACCGGCGGCACGGGCCTGGGCCTGAGTATCGTCAAGCACGTTGCCTCGAACCACGGCGGCGAGGTGACCCTGTGGTCCCAGCCGGGCCAGGGGTCCACTTTCACCCTCCGTCTTCCCGAGATGGAGGGGCACGACGGCGACGAGGAACTCCCGCCTGCTGCCGCCCCTGTGCGCGGGCCCTCAGGGCAGCACACCGACCAGCCAACTGTCACCCAAGTACCCCGCGCCGCAGGCGCAAAAGAACGAGGAGCTAGCGCTTGAGCAGGATTCTGATTGTCGAGGACGAGGAGTCGTTCAGCGATCCGTTGTCCTATTTGCTGGGCAAGGAGGGGTTCGAGGTGGAGGTCGTGGACAACGGCCTGGACGCCATCACCGAATTCGACCGGAACGGCGCGGACCTGGTGCTGCTGGACCTGCAGCTGCCCGGACTTTCCGGTACCGAGGTCTGCCGGCAGCTCCGCCAGCGTTCCAGCGTGCCGGTGATCATGCTGACGGCCAAGGACTCCGAAATCGACAAGGTGGTGGGCCTGGAGCTCGGGGCCGACGACTACGTCACGAAGCCTTATTCCTCCCGCGAACTGGTGGCCCGGGTGCGGGCGGTGCTGCGGCGCCAGGGTGAGCCGGAGGAACTGATTTCCTCCACGGTCCAGGCCGGGCCGGTCCGCATGGATATCGAACGGCACGTGGTGAGCGTGGACGGGGAGCAGGTGCTGCTTCCGCTCAAGGAATTCGAGCTCCTCGAGATGCTGCTGCGCAACTCGGGCCGGGTGCTGACCCGCGGCCAGCTCATCGACCGGGTCTGGGGCTCGGATTATGTGGGGGACACCAAGACGCTGGATGTCCACGTGAAGCGGCTCCGGGGCAAGATTGAACCCGATCCCTCGGCGCCGCGGTACCTGGTGACGGTGCGCGGGCTGGGGTACAAGTTCGAGCCGTAGGCGGCACAGCCCCAACGGCATAACAAAAAGGGAGGGGCCGCCGGCCCCTCCCTTTTGTCTGCGGCTTGCTGTGCCGGCCTAGTGGCCGGTGCCGCCGCCAAGTTCGGAAGCCGTCGGCGAGGGGGTCGGCGAGGGCGACTGCGTGCTGCCGGCGGGCAGGTACTCCTTGTACTCCGGAAGCGTGGCATCCAGGACGGGAACCTTGACGGTGTTGCTGACGTTGGTGCCGTCCTCGGTGATCTTCACGTCCACGAGGGAGCCCGGGATGCCGCCGGTGGTGCTCAGGATGGCTTCGTCCGAGCTCGCGTTGAGCAGGGTGTAATCGTTGGCCTTGACCGGAACCTCGGTCTGCGAGCCTTCGGCGCCGTTGACCGTCAGCTTCACGTCCTGGGAGGAGGAGTTGTAGACGGCGCCGATCACACGTCCCGGCTGGTCCTCGCCCGCCGAGACGATGAGCATGTTGCGCAGCTCAAGCGGGCCGAGGTCTGCGTTGATGCCATCGGACTGCTGGTACTCCGCAGTTGTCTGCTGGGAATTCGATGCCGAACAACCTGACGCCAGCAGCCCGACGCCGAGAGCGCCTGCCGTCAGTGCCAGTTTGGCGCGCTGGGCCCGGGTCATCGCAGTGAAACGCACGTCACGTACTCCTCGAGAGTCTTGAAACATTATTCAGCCCATAGCCTATCCGCAAAGCCGCTTAAACGAGGATTCGGCGCCGTCATATCACCCTTGGCAGCGCACCGGCGATGCACTATTATCCGCATCCGTCAAGGGGTCCAAGGGGGTTGATTTGCCCCATTTTCCGCGTATTTCCGCGGTTCCGGGCCCTTTCCGCGGCCGGTCATATGCCTGAATCGTGATAAACTGGTCTGCGGGAAAGGGGAAATGTCCACATGGTATTTGAGGTCGGCGAGACAGTAGTTTACCCTCACCACGGTGCTGCGAAGATTGAAGAAATCAAGATGCGCACCATCAAGGGCGAAGAGAAAATGTATCTCAAGCTCAAGGTGGCTCAGGGTGATCTGACCATTGAAGTTCCAGCAGAAAACGTTGACCTTGTTGGGGTCCGGGACGTAGTGGGCAAGGAAGGCCTGGAGCACGTGTTTGATGTGCTCCGTGCCGAGTTCACCGAAGAGCCCACCAACTGGTCACGCAGGTACAAGGCAAATCTGGAGAAGCTTGCTTCCGGTGACGTCATCAAGGTGGCTGAGGTCGTTCGCGACCTGTGGCGCCGGGATCACGACCGGGGCCTTTCCGCAGGCGAGAAGCGAATGCTGGCCAAAGCCCGGCAGATTCTGATTTCAGAATTGGCGCTGGCTGAAAAGACCGACGAAGAGAAGGCAGCAAGCGTTCTCGACGAGGTCCTGGCTTCCTAAGAATTGAACCCCGGCGGCACGCAAGTGCGGCCGGGGCTTCTTTTTGCCCTGAAACGGCCGTCCTGAAAATGGGGTTATAGGACAAAACGTGTGTAAATCCCGGGTGTGTCATGTGCGACCTGCCCATCCTTTGCGGTGCCAGAGGCCTTCGTCTGCGGTGAGGCCGGTGCTGTAGAGC
>NZ_JARHXQ010000175.1:0-27562 GCF_029222765.1 Arthrobacter sp. Cr_A7
CTTGAACGGCCCCGCCGCGGAAAGATGATCGGCGGGGTCTGCGCGGCCCTTTCTGCCCGGTTCGGCCTCCCGAAATTCCTGGTCAGGCTGGGCTTCGTGATCTTCGGCCTGGTGGGGATCGGCGAGCTGGTCTACATCGCGCTGTGGATCATCATTCCAAAGGCTCCGGTGTAAGAGCCCCGGTTTCGACAGGCTCAACCACCGGGGGCCTGGTTAGGCGGCCGAGACCGCCCGGAAGTGTTTTTCGATGAGCCCCTTGATGTCCTCGTGGCAGCCGCCGCAGCCGGTGCCGGCACGGGTTGCCTTGGATACCTCGGAAACGGTGGAGCAGCCGTCCTCGACCGCTCCCTGGATCGCCGCCCCGCTGACGCCTGCGCACCGGCAAACGGTGCTCTGCGGGTCGGCAGCCCCGGCACCGGGCAGCCCGTCCGGCCCATCGAGGCGCAGGAGCAGTGACCGGTCCGCGGGCAGCTCGGCGGAACGCTCGAAGAGCCCCACCAGCTCGGCCGCCGTGCGCGGCATTCCCACCGACACCAGGCCCTCCAGCACGCCGCCGCGGGTGGTCATCTTCACGTAGCGGCCGTGCTCCGGATCCGCCCACTGGGCGATCTGCAGGCGCGGCCGCCCGTTCACTGCACCCGCAGTCAGGACTTCCTCGTCCCACGGCTCGGCGCTGTTGTCCCCGGCCACTGCCATGTTCATGCCGCGCGCCTTGAGGACGATCACGCCGGGCTGCTCAGCAGGCAGTTCCGGCAGCAGGTCAGCGTCCTCCACGGCGCCTGCAACGAGGAGGCCCAGGTACTCACCCAGCCATTCAGCCTGGCGCCAGCCCGGCCCCACCAGGCCGGAGGGGCCCTTCGCGTTGCGGCAGGCTGCACACTCCGGATCCGGGCAGCGCACCTCCGCGCAGTCGCCGATGGCAAATATGTGCGGTTCGTGATGCGCCCGGAGCCGGTGGTCCACCAGGATCCCGGCGGATGTGGACAGTCCGCAGCCTTCGGCGAGTTCGGTGCGGGGACGAACCCCGCACGAGATGACCAGGAGGTCCCCGTCAATCGCCGAACCGTCGTCGAGCAGCAGAGCCGAGAAGCCGCCGTCGGGGGCGTTGTGCTCAACCCCGGTGGACCGCGCGTTGCCGGCCATCCGGACGCCGCAGCGCCGCAGCCCTGCGGCCAGGACGGCCCCGCCGCCGCGGTCGATGTTGCGTCCCAGCGGGTGCGGGCCGTTGTGCACAACGGTGACGGTGGCACCTTCCTCGGCCGCGGCAAGGGCTGTCTCCAGGCCGAGGACGCCGCCGCCCAGGACCACCACGCGCTTGCGGCCGTCCACGGCCTGCCGCAGCACATCCGCGTCGCGGAGGTCGCGGAGCGCCGTCACACCCGCCGGAAGGACAGGGGAGACGGGGTCGGGGTTGATGCCGGTGAGGTTGGGGATCACCGGACGGGAACCGGTGGCGAAGACCAGCCGGTCGTAATGGGCGGTGGAACCGTCGGACAGGAGGACCTGCTGCCGGGCGCGGTCCACGCGGCGGACGCGGACACCCAGGCGGACGTCAACACCGTCGGCGGCCAGTGCGTCTGCGTCGGAGAGTGCCAGCGCGTCAGCGGTGGTGCGTCCCACCCCGAGATCGGCCACGAGGACGCGGTTGTACGCGGCTTCCGCTTCTTCTCCGACCACTGTCAGGCGGGCGTGTCCGGCGCGCACGGCCGGCAGCAGTTCGTCCACCAGCCGGGCCGCCACGGGCCCGAATCCCACAATGACAATCTGCTCGCTCATGAGGCCTCCGTCGTTTGAAGCACGTTGCTGGAAACGGGAACGGCCACGGGCCGTACCCAAACCTTGTTGAACTTGAACTCGGGCATCCCGGAAACGGGGTCCGTGGCGGCCTCCGTCAGGCGGTTGGCGCTTTCGAGTTCGGGGAAGTGGAAGGGCAGGAAGACCGTCTCGGGGCGGATGGCCGTGCTCAGCTCGGCCCGGCACACCACCTCGCCGCGCTCGTTGGCCAAGGACACCAGGGAACCGGCGGTGATACCCATAGCTTCCGCTGCCGCCGGGTGGATCTGCATCTGTGCTTCCGGCTGTGATGCCAGGAGTTCGGTCACCCGGCGGGTCTGGGCGCCGGACTGGTAGTGCTCCAGGAGCCGGCCGGTGATGAGGGTCATGGTTTTAGCGGCCGGGTCCGGATTGGCAGCGGGGGTACGACGGCGGCGCGGCGTCACCGGGGTCATCACGGCTTTGCCGTCGGGGTGCGCAAAGCGGTCCTGGAACAGCCGCGGCGTTCCGGTGCTGCCCGCGGGGTAGGGCCAGTAGGCGGCCTCTCCCCGGTCGAGCATGGCGTAGTCGATGCCGGAGTAGTCGGCGAGCCCGCCGGCGGAGGCCAGCCGGAGTTCCTCGAAGACGGTTTCCGGGTCTTCACTGTAGCTGGAGGGGGCGTTGAGGGCCTCCGCCAAACGTGCCATGATCCACAGCTCGCTGCGGGCACCGGCCGGCGGTGTCAGGGCCCGGCGGCGGCGCAGGACGCGGCCCTCGAGGTTGGTCAGCGTGCCCTCCTCCTCGGCCCACTGGAGGACGGGAAGGATAAGGTCGGCCTCGGCGGCGGTCTCGGACATAAAGAAATCGCAGACCATCAGGAAGTCCAGGCTGCGCAGGCCGTCGATTACGGCGTTGGCGTCGGGGGAGGCCACCGCGATGTTGGAGGCGTGGACAAAAAGGCAGCGGACGCCGTCGGGCTTTCCCAGGGACTTCAGGAGCTGTACGGCCGGCAGCCCGGGCCCCGGGATCAGTTCTTCCGGAACGCCCCACACTCTGGCCACATGGGCGCGGGCGGCGGGATCGGTGATCTTGCGATAGCCGGGCAGCTGGTCCGCCTTCTGGCCGTGCTCGCGGCCGCCCTGGCCGTTGCCCTGGCCGGTGAGCGTACCATAGCCGCTGCGGGCAGAGCCCGGCAGGCCCAGCAGGAGGCTGAGGTTGATGGCGGCGGTGGCGGTGTCGGTGCCGTCGATGTGCTGTTCCACGCCCCGGCCGGTAAGGATGTAGCTGCCGCCCTGGCGGGCTCCCGCTGCCAGCCGGCGGGCGGTTTCCCGGATGAGTTCGGCCGGGACGCCGGTGAGGGACTGGACACGTTCCGGCCAGAAGGAGTTGACGCTGCGGACTACGGCGCTGTAGCCCGAGGTGCGCTCCTCGATAAAGGCAGTGTCCACCAGGTTCTCGTGGATGACCACATGGGAGATGCCCAGCAGCAGGGTGAGATCGGTGCCCGGCAGGGGCTGGAGGTGGAGGCCGCCGCCGTCGGCCGTAAAGGCCGCGGTGGCGGAACGGCGCGGATCCACCACGATCAGCCCGCCGGCGTCGCGCGTTCCCTTGAGGTGCTGCACGAAGGGCGGCATGGTTTCGGCCACGTTGGAGCCGAGCATCATGATGGTGGAGGCCGTGTCCAGGGCTTCCAGCGGGAAGGGGAGGCCGCGGTCCACGCCAAAGGCCCGCATCCCGGCCGCGGCGGCTGAGGACATGCAGAAACGGCCGTTGTAGTCGATGCGGGACGTGCCGAGGGCCAGCCGGGCAAATTTGCCGAGCATGTAGGCCTTCTCGTTGGTGAGTCCGCCGCCGCCAAAAACGCCGACGGCGTCCGCGCCGTAGCGTGCGCGGGCATCCTTCACGGCGGACACGGCGAGGTCCAAAGCCTGCTCCCAGCTGATGGGGCGGTGGACGCCGTCCGGGCCCTTCAACAGGGGCTCGGTGATCCTGCCCGGGTGGTTGAGCAGCGTTGCGGAGGTCCAGCCCTTGCGGCACAACCCGCCGCGGTTGGTGGGGAAGTCGCGTCCCTGGACCTCGAGGAGGGCGGCAGGGGCAGCGGGAGCCGCGCCGGGGGACGCCGGGGCAGGCAGTGCAGTCACGGGGACTGGCCCCGGCTGGGTAGCCGGGGCCAGTTCCGCTGGAGACGTGAGCGTCATGGCGCACTGCAGGGCGCAGTAAGGGCAGTGCGTGTCGGCGCTTTTGGTCATGTTAGACGTGTCCCATCGCATTTCGGTTGGCGTTGCGGATGTAGCAGAACCAGCAGACAGCCAGCATCAGGACGTATGCCCCAACGAAACCGTAGAAGGCCGGTGTGTAGGAGCCGCTGGCCGTGTTGGAGGCGTTCAGGACCTGCGGGATGACGAATCCGCCGTAGGCACCGATCGCGGAGATCAGGCCGAGGGCCGAGGACGCCAGCCGCTGGGTTGCCACCGAGCTTGCACCCTTGCGGGCGGCGCGGCTGGAGGTGGCGAAGATGACCGGGATCATGCGGTAGGTTGCTCCGTTTCCGAAGCCGCTGGCGGTGAACAGCATCAGGAACAGGACCAGGAAGAGCCAGAAGTTCTTCAGCGGCAGGGTCCAGATCATGGTCAGCGTGATCACGGCCATGGAGGCAAAGGCTGCGACCGTCATCCGCGCGCCGCCCATGCGGTCTGCCATGCGTCCGCCGTAGGGTCGGGCCAGCGAGCCGACCAGGGGGCCGAGGAAGGCGAGTGAGAGGGCAACGGTTCCGACGCCGATGGAGGAGAACTCGGGGAAGTAGTCCTTGATGAGCTTGGGGAACACACCGGCGAAGCCGATGAAGGAGCCGAACGTGCCGATGTAGAGCAGCGCCATGATCCACAGGTGCGGTTCCTTGATGGCGGCCACCGAACCGGCGATGTCGCCCTTGGCGCTGGTGAGGTTGTCCATGAACTTGTAGGCGCCGAACGCCGCGATCAGGATCAGCGGAACCCACATCCAGCCGGCCAGGGGCAGGTTGACGGTCCCGGCGGCCAGCAGGGTGATGGCAATGGGCACGGCGAGCTGCGCGACGGCGGCCCCCATGTTTCCGCCGGCGGCGTTCAGGCCCAGGGCCCAGCCTTTTTCACGGGCGGGGTAGAAGAACGTGATGTTGGCCATGGAGCTGGCGAAGTTGCCGCCGCCGAAGCCCGCCAGCGCTGCCACGAGCAGCATGACGCCGAACGGCGTTTCCGGGTTGGAGACGCAGAGTGCCAGGCCGACGGAGGGGATCAGGAGCAGCAGGGCGGAGACAATGGTCCAGTTGCGGCCGCCGAAGCGGGGGACCATGAAGGTGTAGGGGATGCGGAGCGTCGCGCCCACCAGGCTGGGCATCGAGATGAGCCAGAAGATTTCCGACGTGGTGAAGGTGAACCCGGCCGTGGGGAGCTGGACCACCACGATGGACCAGAGCTGCCAGACGACGAAGCCGAGGAATTCGGCGAAGATGGACCAGTTCAGGTTGCGGCGGGCGATGGTGCGGCCGGCGGATTCCCACTGTTCCTTGTTCTCGGCATCCCAGTTGGCGATCCAGCGGCCGGGGCGGAATTCAAGGACGGGGGCGTCTGTGGTGCGGGTAGAGCCGGGCTGTGCGCTGGCGGATGCGGCAACGGTTTCCGGGGCCTGTGCATCGTCAAGGTCCAGGGAATTGCCGGTGCCGGCATCAGCGGTGCGGTCAACAGTCACGGGTTACCTCCTTCGGGGGGATGTTGTTCCTCCACGGTAGGTAGGGCGCGTTTCACGGACCGACGCCGTGTGTTAACGCGCTGTGACATTTGCCTATCGGCGCCTTTTGGCAGCCGTTAGGCAGGAGTAGGGTGACAAAAACGAGACACACGGCACAGGTCCGCATGCTGGACCTTTCGTCCATTGACTGGACCGCGGGAACTAATATTGAACTCTAACTATTTCGAGCCGGGGGCAATGCCAGCCTCCGGCCGGTTCTAGCGAAAGCGTTTACCTATGTCATCCACCGATACGTCCACGGTGCCCGGTTCGCCCCAGCCGGTGAACTCGCGCGGCCGCGTGATCGTTGCCAGCCTGATCGGCACCACGGTCGAGTTTTACGACTTCTACGTCTATGCCACTGCCGCGGTGCTCGTGTTCCCGCAGCTGTTCTTCCCCAACCAGAACGAGACAACCCAGCTGCTGAGCTCCTTCGCAGTGTTCGGCGTTGCCTTCATCGCCCGCCCGCTCGGCTCCATCGTTTTCGGGCACTTCGGCGACAAGTTCGGCCGCAAAGGCACCCTGGTGGCCTCGCTGCTGACAATGGGTATCGCCACCTTCCTGATCGGCTGCCTGCCCACCGCGCTGGTGCCGGGCTGGGAATTCTGGGCTCCGGCCCTGCTGGTGGTCATGCGGTTTGCCCAGGGCCTGGCACTGGGTGGCGAATGGAGCGGGGCCGCCCTGCTGGCCACCGAGAACGCGCCCGCCAACAAGCGGGCCATCTACGGAACCTTCCCGCAGCTGGGCGCGCCGATCGGTTTCATCATCGCGAACGTCATCTTCCTTGTCTTCAGCTACGCCCTGTCGCCGGCTGACTTCCAGGCCTGGGGCTGGCGCGTGCCGTTCCTGCTCAGCGCCGTTATGGTGATCATCGGCCTCTACGTCCGCCTCAAGCTCATCGAGACGCCCGCCTTCACCAAGGTCCTCGAGTCCAACGAGGTGGCCAAGCTGCCGCTGGGCCGCGTCTTCAAGACGAGCTGGCGCCAGCTGATCCTGGGCACGTTCATCATGCTCGCCACCTACGTGCTCTTCTACCTGATGACCACGTTCACCCTGACCTACGGCACCCGGCCGGCCAGCCTCGAGGCTGCCAGGGCCGCCGCCGAAAAGGCCGGAAAGCCGATGACGGAGGCCGCCGCGGCTGCCTTCGTTCCCGGCCTGGGCTACACCCGCAACGACTTCCTCTGGATGCTGATCGCCGGCGTCGTGTTCTTCGGTATCTTCACGCTGGTCTCCGGACCGCTGGCCGAAAAGTACGGCCGGCGCAAGATGCTGCTCGCTGTTACCGGCGGCATCTTCATCTTCGGCCTGCTGTTCGTCCCGCTGTTCAGCGGCGGCTTCGTGGGGACCATGGCCCTGCTGGTCATCGGTTTCTCCCTGATGGGACTCACCTTCGGGCCCATGGGTGCGCTGCTGCCAGAGCTGTTCCCCACAAACGTCCGGTACACCGGGTCCGCTGTCAGCTACAACTTCTCCAGCATCCTGGGTGCTGCGGTTGCGCCGTTCATCGCCGTGGCGCTGTGGGAAATGGCCGACGGCAGCCCCGTCCTGGTGGGCATCTACCTCACCGCCATGGCCGTGCTGACCCTCATTGCCCTGTTCGTCAGCAAGGAAACCCGCGACCTGGACTACGAAAACAACGTGGCCTGACGCATTCCGCGCGTTCCAGCCCACTTGGTGGCTGAGGTGCCCGGCACGATCCCCGTATCCGCGGGGATTGTGCCGGGCATTTTCCTGTCCGGGAGGCAGTAAGCGGGCAGAAACCGGGCAGGAAGGTACGACGGCGGGGCGGCGCAGCTAGAGCGCGTAGCGCGCCACGAAGTTCCGCAGCACGTTCATGGGCTCGGTGACGGTGAACTGCCGGGCACTGTCCATCAGCTCCTCCGCCGACTCCGGAGGGAAGTAGCCGGCGTGCCGGTAGATGTCGATACGGGTCACAAGCCCGTCAACGTCCAGCTCAGGATGGAACTGGGTGGCATACAGGTTGCTCCGGATCCGGAACACCTGCACCGGGCAGGCCGCGGACCTGGCCAGCAGCACTGCCTGCGGCGGCAAGGTGGTGCAGGCCTCCTTATGCCCGGTGAAGGCCGTGAAGGTACGCGGCATCCCTTTCAGTACCGGGTCCGCGAGGCCTGCCTCCGTCAGCTCGATCTCCACGCCGCCCAACGGTTCGCCGTAGGTCCGGTCGATGACGGCGCCCTGGTGGGTACCCAGGGTTCCCACCCCGTAGCAGGCTCCCAGGAACGGAAAGTCCTGTGCCACCAGCCGGTTCAGGAGCCCCGACAGTTCGCGTTCCACCCGGTGTTGCACCCGGCTCTTCTGCTCCGGAGGGTCGCTGGACGTGAAGGGGCTGCCGCCGACAATCACACCGGAGTAATCGGACAGCTCAATGTCAGGCAGCGGGCCCGCCTCCAGCCGGACCCTGTGCAGTTCCCGCGGCTGCAGCCCGCCGTACCGGAGGTAGGCGGCGTACTCGTCTTCGGCTGCGGCATCCTCGGCACGCGAGGCCAGGAGCAGGAAAGGCAACATCTGCTAAGTGTGCCCCGCCCGCCGGATCCTGTCAGCAGCTTGCCGGGCTGCCAGGGCAGTCCGGCACCTGCCGGCGGTTTGCGTCAGGAAGCGGCGGGCTGGGTCAGCGACCGGCGGGACTGGGGCCGGGCAGCCGGATCGGCATGCCGGTGCACCAGCTTCCAGTAGCCTTCCTCGCGCCGGAAGATGCTGGTCACGCGAAGTGCGAACTCCTCCACGGCCCCACCGTCCAGGCGGGCGCGGAAGTGTTCGGTTTCCACGAGGTAGGCGGTGTCCCGTGCGGTGTAGGACGTGATGGTGTCGAACCCGAGCATCTCACCGTCCTGGAACTGGCGGGCTGCCTGGTCCAGCCGGGCCTCCACCTGCGCCCAGCCCCGTGCGATGCCGCCGAACGGGTTCGCCAGGGTGACGTCGTCGAGCTGTGAATACAACTCCTTGATGGGCGCGGGGTTGCCGCGGGTGATTTCGGGGACCGCCAGGTGGTAGCGGTCCACTTCTTCCTGAAAGCTGGGTGCGAGCATGGGAGCCTCCGGGCCTGTCTAGTCTTCGATGGTGGCGATGACGGCACCGGCGGACACGGTCTCACCGGCAGTTGCCGTGAGGCCGGTGATGGTGCCGGAACGGTGCGCCGTCAGCGGCTGTTCCATCTTCATGGCTTCCAGGACCACTACCAGGTCTCCCTCGGCCACGGTCTCTCCCTCAGCCACTGCCACCTTCACGATGGTGCCCTGCATGGGGGATGTGAGGGCGTTGCCGGTGGCGGCTGCCGTGCCGCCCGAGCGGATACGCTTCTTGGATTTGCCGGGCTTGGCGGCAGCGGGAGCACCGCTTCCAACCGATCCCAGCGAAGCGGGCAGCACCACTTCGAGGCGTTTGCCGCCAACTTCGACCACCACGCGCTGGCGGTCCTCGGCGGCATCCTCCGCGCCGGTGCCGGCGTCGGGGGCCCAGGGGGCCAGGTTGTTCACGAATTCGGTTTCGATCCAGCGGGTGTGGACCTTGAAGGGACCTTCGGCGGGGGCAAACGCCGGATCGGACACAACGGCAAGATCGAACGGGATGACGGTGGGGATGCCTTCGACCACCACCTCGTCCAATGCCCGGCGGGACCGCTCCAGTGCCTGTTTCCGGCTGGCGCCGGTCACGATGAGCTTGGACAGCATGGAGTCGAAGTTGCCGCTGATCACGTCACCCTGCTCGATGCCGGAATCGATGCGGATGCCGGGGCCGGTGGGGTTCTTGAGGACGCGGATGGTGCCCGGGGCGGGCATGAAGTTCCGGCCCGGGTCCTCGCCGGTGATGCGGAACTCGAAGGAGTGGCCGCGCACCTCGGGGTCGCCGTAGCCGAGTTCCTCGCCGCGTGCCAGCCGGAACTGCTCGCGGACCAGGTCGATGCCGGTGACTTCCTCGGAGACGCAGTGCTCCACCTGGAGGCGGGTGTTCACTTCGAGGAAGGAGATGGTGCCGTCCTGGCCCACCAGGAATTCGCAGGTGCCGGCGCCCAGGTAGCCGGCCTCCTTCAGGATGGCCTTGGAGGATTCGTAGAGCCGGCGGTTCTGGTCCTCGGTGAGGAACGGGGCGGGGGCTTCCTCCACCAGTTTCTGGTTGCGGCGCTGCAGTGAGCAGTCTCGCGTTGAGACCACCACCACGTTGCCGTAGGCGTCGGCCAGGCACTGCGTTTCCACGTGGCGCGGTGCGTCCAGGAAGCGCTCGATGAAGCACTCGCCGCGGCCGAAGGCGGCAGTGGCTTCACGGACGGCCGATTCGTAAAGTTCGGGGATTTCTTCCCGCGTGCGGGCCACCTTGATGCCGCGGCCGCCGCCGCCGAACGCTGCCTTGATGGCGACGGGCAGCCCGTGCCGGTCCACGAAGGCCAGGATTTCGTCGGCCGTCTCGACGGGGTCGGCAGTGCCGGGAACCAGGGGAGCGCCCACCTTTTCGGCGATGTGGCGCGCCTGGACCTTGTCGCCCAGGGCCGAGATGGCTTCGGGGGACGGTCCGATCCACGTAATGCCGGCCTCGATTACCCGGGCGGCGAACTGGGCATTTTCTGCCAGGAAGCCGTAGCCGGGGTGGATGGCGTCCGCACCTGACTGGCGGGCGGCGTCGATGATCTTGTCCATCACCAGGTACGACTCGGCGGCGGTGTTGCCGCCCAGGGCGTAAGCCTCGTCAGCAAGGCGGACGTGCAGGGCGTCGCGGTCCGGGTCGGCGTAGACAGCCACGGACGCGATGCCTTCATCGCGTGCCGCCCGGATGATGCGGACGGCGATTTCTCCGCGGTTGGCGATCAGCACCTTTGTGAGGGTCGACTGCGTGGGACCTGCGGACTGCTCAAAATTTGCTGACAAGGCGTCTCCTTCTTTCCTTCAGGGAGCCTAGCGCGGTTTTGAGGGTTCCGCCGATATTACTTGCGGAATCCGCGTGTAAAGCGCCAATGCTTTGTAGGGAAGCTACAAGACGAGCCGAAAAGGGGACGTTTTACTGCGCGGCCCACAGGTCCGTGATGCGCACGTTCGCGGAGGCGAGGAGGCCGCGGAGGGTGGAGACGGAAAGTCCGACGACGGCGTGCGGGTCGCCATCGACCTTCCGGATGAAGGCCCCGCCCAGGCCGTCGATGGTGAAGGATCCGGCGCAGTGCAGCGGTTCGCCGGTGGCGATGTAGGCGTCGATCTCCGCCGGTTCCATCTCCAGGAAGGAGACCTCGGCGGAGGCGACCGTTCCCAGCGTGGCACCGGAGCCCGGCTCCCCGCCGTCGTCGTCGGGATCCGTGTCCCGGCAGTCCACCAGCCAGTGCCCCGTGTGCAGGACCCCGGCATTGCCGCTCATCCGGAGCATGCGCTCGCGCGCGACGGCGGCCGTGTACGGCTTGCCGTGCGCCTCGCCGTCGAACTCGAAGACGGAGTCGCACCCCAGCACCAGCGCCCCCTCGGCCTCCGGCAGCGCGGCCACCGCCTCAGCCTTCGCCCGGGCCAGCAGCAGCGCGGTGTCGTGCGGATCGGTGACGCCGTAGCGTGCCTGCACGGCGTCCTCGTCCACGTCCGACACCAGAACCGAATGCTGGATGCCGGCCTCGGCCAGGAGCTTGGTGCGGGCGGGGGACTGGGAAGCGAGAATCAGGCGGAGCACGGTTCCAGCCTAATTGACGGGCGCCGGCCTAGTGGACCAGTGCCCCGGACGCGGGAGCGGATTCGGCGCGGTTGAGCTTGGCGCCCTCCACATCCACGTCCGGCAGGATCCGGTCCAGCCAGCGCGGCAGCCACCAGGACTTTTCGCCCAGCAGGTACATCACGGCCGGGACGATGGTCATGCGCACCACGAAGGCATCGAGCAGCACGCCGAACGCCATCGCGAAGCCCAGCGGCCGGACCATGGTCAGGTGGCTGAAGATGAAGCCGGCGAACACGCTCACCATGATGATCGCGGCGGCCGTCACCACGGCGGCGGCGTGGCGGAAGCCCACCCGGACGGCCTCCTTGGCGGACGAGCCGTGCATGTAGGCCTCACGCATGCCCGAGGCGATGAACACCTGGTAGTCCATGGCCAGGCCGAACAGCACGCCGATCAGGATGATGGGCAGGAAGCTCAGCACAGCGCCGGGGTTGGCGACGTCGAAGACGTTCCCCAGCCAGCCCCACTGGTACACGGCCACCACGGCACCGAACGCGGCGGCGAGGGAGAGCAGGAACCCGCCGGTGGCGAGCAGCGGCACCACGATGGAGCGGAACACGAGCAGCAGCAGGATCAGGGAAAGGCCGACGACGATCGCCAGGTACGGCGGCAGGGCGTCACCAAGTTTCGTGGAGACGTCCACGTTGCCGGCCGTCTGCCCCGTCAGGCCCATGGCAACACCGTATTCAGATTGGATCTCATCATTGAGCCCGCGCAGTTCCGAGACCACCTGGACGGTGCTGGCGCTGGCCGGGCCTTCCTTGGGGATGACCTGGAAAACGGCGGTCCGGCGGTCCTCGCTGAGCGCGACGGGAACGGCCGCCACCACGTTGTCCACCGCACGGAGCTTGTCGGCGACGTCGTACTGCAGGGCCTGCGCCTGGGCCTCGTCAAGGTTGGCGGGGAATTCGCCCACGGCAACGATGGGCCCGGTGACGCCTTCGCCAAAGCTGCGGGCTGTCAGGTCATAGGCCTGGTAGGCCTCGGACTCCACGGGTTCCGATCCGCCGTCGGGCAATGCAAGCTGCAGTTGGGTGGCCGGCAGGGCCAGGGTGCCCAGCAGCACAATGCCCGCGATCAGCGCCATCACGGGGTGGCGCGTGACCAGGCCGCCCCAGCCGTGTGTGCTGCGCTCGCGGTCCGTGGCCTCGTCCGCTGCCTCGTGGCCGGGCTCGGCGTTGTGCGCTTCGGCTTTCGCCCAGGCCCGCCGGGAGATGATGCGCCTGCCGATCAGGGACAGCATGGCCGGGGTCAGCGTGATGGCCACCAGGACCGCTACCGCCACGGTTCCGGCGGCAGCGAGGCCCATGACGGCAAGGAAGGGAAGGCCGGGGACCACAAGCGCCGCCAGGGCGATGATGACGGTGAGGCCGGCGAAGACCACGGCATTGCCTGAGGTGCCGGTGGCACGCGCTACCGACTCCTCCGGATCCATTCCTGCAAGGAGCTGGGTCCGGTGCCGGTTCACGATGAACAGGGAGTAGTCGATTCCCACGGCGAGGCCGAGCATCAGGGCCAGCATGGGGGAGATGGAGCTCATGTCGAAAAGGCCGGAGAGGGCGAACGTAATTCCGACGCCCACACCCACGCCGACCACCGCCATCAGCAGCGGGAGCCCGGCGGCGATCAGGGTGCCCAGCATAATGATCAGGACCAGGGCCGCCACAGCGATACCGATGATCTCGGCGGCACCGAAGAGCTCGGAAATGTCCTCGGTGATTTCCTTGCTGGCCAGCGCCGTGACGCCCGCGGCGGACGTTTCGTGGGCGATGTCCTGGACCTCGTGCCGGACCTCCGGGCTGAGCCCGTTAATGGAGGTGTTGAACTGCACCTGCGCGACTGCCGCGCGGCCGTCTTCGGAAACGAACCGGATGGCCGACGACGCCTCCGCCTGGCGCTTGCCCAGCTCAAGCCTGGCTTTGTTGGCCTCCAGTTCCCGGGCGCCGGCGTCGAGCCTTGCCTGGCCTTCCGCCAGCCCGGCTTTTTGCTGCCCCAACTGTGCCTCGATGAGTGCAGCAGGGGCGCCGGCCGCAACGAGCTGCTGCTCGGCTGCGGCGAGCCGCGCCGCCCCGGCCTCCAGCTCTGTCCGGGAGGCGGCCAGCTGGGCCTCGCCGGCGGCGAGCTGCTGTCCGCCGTCGGTGATGGCCTGCGCTGCCTGGTCCACCTGGGCCTGGGTGGCGAACGGATCCACCGTGCCCCGGACGTCCGGCAGGGTCTCAAGTTTCTTGAGCGCATCGGTGACGGCGGTGCGGCTCTCCTCGGTAAAGCCGCCTTCGGGCGCCTCGAAGACGATCGTTGCGGTGCCGCCGGATGCCGAGGGCAGCTCCTCCTTCAGCTTGTCCGCGATCCGCTGCGTCTCCGTGCCCGGGATCTGGAAGTTATTGGACAAAGTGCCGTGGAAGGCCGCGGCGGAGCCGCCCACGGCCACAAGCGCCGCGAGCCAAAGCGAGATGACCAGCCAGCGCCGGCGGTAGGAGAACTTGCCAAGGCGGTAAAGGAGCAGTGCCATGTGGGGAGCCGATCTGGTCAGGAGGAACGGGAGTCTGTTGGGGTGGCGGATCCAGTGGATACCGGGGAGCGTGGCGTGGATTTGAGCTGCGGGCCATTGAAGCCGGCACCCAGCAGCGCCATGGCGTCGATGAGCAGCTGCCGCAGGTCCGCGAGGGATGCCGGTGAGAGGTCTGGTCCGCGGCGGCTGAACCAGACCTCCATTGCGGCCTTGCCGCAGGAGATGACCGACCCAGCCAGGGCATGGATATACAGGTCATCCTGTTCGCCGCGGTTGCCGGCAACGCGCTCGCGGGCCACGGCAAACACCTGCGCCCTGCAGTGGTCCCACGCTTCAAGTTCGGTATGTGACATGAGCGGACTCTGCTGGGTCAGGGTGAATAGTTCCGCCAGCGGCGCCACGGCCTTGGGGTCGGCGAGGGCCATCAGGGCCGCCTGCGCCGACTCAAGCATGGGTTCATCCGCCGGCCGGAGCCGCAGCTGCTGGATGGCAATGTCGAGGAAGCCGTGGACGATGGAGGCCAGTGCGGCATCGGTGCTGCTGAAATAGTTGAAGAAGGTCCTGCGCGATATCCCTGCGGCCTCGGCGATGTCCTCAGCAGTGAAGTTCCCTGGGCCCTTTGCGCGCAGCAGCCCCAAAGCGGCGTCGGTAATGGCCTGGCGCGTGGCGGCTTTGTTCAGCTCCCGGCGGGAAGGGACCGCGGCAGCTTCGGCTGTTGGAGGGGACGTCGTCACGCTTTTACACTACGTGCAAGTTTGCACTCTGGGCAAGTTTTGATTCACAGGAGAATGAAAGGTTCCCGACAGCCTGTCCAGAACCTGCTCCCGGAAGCTTGGAATGCCTCGAAGGAGGCGCACCAACAGCAGCCGTCACCGACGGCGGATCCAGGAGACAAGACAATGTCACGCACAAAGAAAATGACCCTCGGCCTGTCAGCCACCGCGCTGGCCCTTGGCGCCGGAATCGGAGTCGCCGGCATGGCCTCCGCAACCACTACCCCCACTCCCGCCCCGAGTGCCAGTTCCAGCGCCTCGACGGACGGCACCACCACGCCCGGCGGGATGGGAAAGCACGGTGGCCGCGGCGGCGAGCGGGGTGCGGCCCAGGCGTCCGCGCTCGCGGCGAAGCTTGGGGTGGAGGAAGCAAAGGTTACCGAGGCGCTGCAGGCGTTCCGGGAGGCCAACAAGCCCACCACGGCGCTGGCTGACGGCGCAAAGCCGGATGCAGCCACCAGGGACGCCGCACTGGCGAAGTCTCTGGCCGCTGCGCTGGGTATTGAGGAATTCAAGGTCACCGCTGCGCTGGAGGAGCTTCGCAGTGAAAAGCAGGCAGAGAAGGCTGCCGCTTTGAAGACGCGCCTGGACCAGGCCGTCGCGGACGGGAAGCTGACCCAGGCCGAAGCTGATGCCGTCACCAAGGCGGTGGAGAACGGTGTGATCGGCGGAGCCGGACGCTGATTCTTCCGGGCCGGTAAAGCCGCAGGCACAAAAAAGTCCCCGGGAACCGTCAGGTTCCCGGGGACTTTCTGCAGCCAAGACTGGCGGCTAGGCCTTTACATCCTGCAGTTCGCGGGGTGCGGTGTCAGTGGACGTGCCGTCCGACGGTGCGCCGGCAGCGTCGCTGTCGTCCACGAACGGGGTGCCGTTGCGGGGTGCGTTGTACAGCGACTCGTCCAGGATGCCCTGGCGCTTGGCCACAATCGTGGGGACCAGTGCCTGGCCTGCGACGTTGACCGCGGTGCGGCCCATGTCCAGGATCGGGTCGATGGCCAGCAGCAGTCCGACGCCGGCCAGCGGCAGTCCCAGCGTGGAGAGCGTCAGCGTGAGCATCACGACCGCGCCGGTGGTTCCCGCAGTGGCAGCGGAGCCAAGGACGGAAACCAGGGCGATCAGCAGGTACTGGCTGAAGTCGAGCTGGATGCCGAAGAACTGGGCCACGAAGATGGCGGAGATGGCCGGGTAGATGGCTGCGCAGCCGTCCATCTTGGTGGTGGCGCCCAGCGGCACGGCGAAGGAGGCGTAGGCGCGGGGGACGCCCAGGCTGCGTTCGGTGACGCGCTGCGTGAGCGGCAGCGTGCCAATGGAGGAACGGGAGACGAAGGCCAGCTGGACTGCGGGCCAGACGCCGGAGAAGTACTGCTTGACGGAGAGGCCGTGGGTCCGGACCAGGATGGGGTAGACCGCGAAGATCACCAGGGCGAGTCCAACGTAGATGGCGAAGGTGAACTTGCCCAGCGAGCCGATGGTGTCCCAGCCGTAGACGGCAACCGCGTTGCCGATGAGGCCAACAGTGCCCAGCGGAGCGATGCGGATGATCCACCAGAGCACCTTCTGGATGACGGCCAGGGCAGAGGCGTTGAGGGTCAGGAACGGCTCCGCGGCCTTGCCGACCTTAAGGGCGGCGACGCCCACGGCAATGGCGATCACCAGGATCTGCAGGACATTGAAGCTGACCGACGTGGTGACGGCACCGGACTCAGCCACTGTGGAGCTTGCACCCAGCCCCAGGAAGTTCTTGGGGAACAGACCGATCAGGAAGGCCCACCAGTCGCCCACTTTGCTGGGCGCTTCGCCTTCGCCGGTGATGCCGGTGTTGGCGCCGGGCTGCAGGAGGACGCCCAGGCCGATGCCGATCAGCACGGCGATCAGCGAGGTGATGGCGAACCAGAGCAGGGTATTCCACGCCAGCTTCGCGGCGTTGGACACCTGGCGGAGGTTGGAGATGGAGCTGACGACGGCCGTGAAGATCAGGGGAACGACGGCGGTCTGCAGCAGGGACACGTAGCTGGAGCCGATGGTCTGCAGCGTTGCGCCGAGGCCGTTAGGGCTGGCCTTGGTACTGCCGGTGTACTTGGCCAGCAGGCCGAGTCCGAGGCCGACGATGAGGGCGGCGATGATCTGGAAGCCGAACGAGCCGGCCCATTTGGGCAGCTGGAAGCCGGTCTTTCCTGCGGGGGAGGGGGTGCTTGTCTGAGTGCTCACCCGAATACGTTAGGTCCGTCCCGCATATCACGACGAACGAACATTGAGAAATATTACGCGCCCCAAATTCTGACACCTATAGAAGATCCGCGCAAAATCAAGGGTTCCGGCCCGCTTTGTTACTTATTCCAGCCAAGGATGTGGCATATCTCTCCTGCCAGCAAGGCAAAAGGCCCGGCGTGGGTGCCTTCCGGCAGCTTGCTCCCCACCGGCTCCCTAGCCTCGCAAGCTCGGCCAGGGAACCCTGCCGGCGTGGGCCCAACCTGTGCAACTTAGAGCAGGGCGCGCCTCAGGGTATCGAGCCCAACAGAGCCGATGTTCAGTGCCTTGGTGTGGAACTCCTTGAGGTCGAAGCCGGGCCGGGCTTCGAGTTCGGCGCGGATCTGTTCCCACAGGCGCTGCCCTACTTTGTAGGAGGGTGCTTGGCCGGGCCAGCCAAGGTAACGGGTGAACTCGAAGTTGAGCTGCCCTTCGCTGATAGGGAGGTTTTCTTTCAGGAACCCGTAGCCCTTGTCCGGGGTCCAGGTTCCGGAACCCCAGCGTGCCGGAACCGTGAGTTCCAGGTGGACGCCGATATCGAACACCACGCGTGCTGCCCGCATCCGCTGCATGTCCAGCATGCCCATGTGGTCTCCGGGGTCGTTCAGGTAGCCCAGTTCCTGCATCAGTTTCTCGGCGTAGAGTGCCCAGCCTTCGCCGTGGCCGGAGGTCCAGCACACGTTCCGCCGCCACTTGTTGAGCAGTTCCCGACGGTAGGTGGCGGTGGCTACCTGGAGGTGGTGGCCCGGGACGCCCTCGTGGTAGACGGTGGTGGTTTCGGCCCAGGTGGTGAAGGTGTCCTCGCCTGCGGGAACGGACCACCACATGCGGCCCGGCCGGCTGAAGTCATCCGACGGTCCCGTGTAATAGATGCCGCCCTCGTCGGTGGGGGCGATCAGGCATTCCAGCTTCTTCATGACGTCCGGGATGTCGAAATGAACGCCGGCGAGTTCGGACACAGCTTTGTCGGAAAGTTCCTGCATCCATTCCCGCAGCGCCCCGGTCCCCTTCAGCTGCCGGGCCGGATCGTTGTTGAGGATGTCCTTTGCCTCGGCGATGCTGGCGCCGGCTTTGATCGTGGAGGCCACCTTCTCCTGTTCGGCGATGAGGCGGTCCAGTTCTTCCACGCCCCAGGCGTAGGTCTCCTCCAGGTCCACCGTGGCACCGAGGAAGGCGCGGGAGGCGAGGGCGTAGCGGGCGCGTCCGACGGCGTCCTTTTCGGGGGCGGCGGGGAGGAGTTCTGTCCGGAGGAATTCAGCAAGGTCGGTGTAGGCGCGGCGGGCGGCGACAGTTCCGGCGTCGAGTTTTTGCCGGACGCCTCGAGACAACGGACCCTCCGGGGTGGCGGCTCCGGCGGCCAGCTTCGCGAAAAAGCCGTCTCCGGCTGCGTACTTCGTGGCCTGCTCGATGACGATGTTGACCTGGCGCGCGGCTGCCACCCGGCCGGAGTCACGGGCCTGCCGGAGGGACTCGATGTAGCCGTCCACGGCACCGGGGACGTTGTGCGCCCTGCCTGCGATGTGTGCCCAGTCCTGTTCGGTGGCCGTGGGCATGAGGTCGAAGATCGCCCGGATGTCCTGGGCGGGGGAGGCGATGTTGTTCAGGTCGGCATATTCCCAGCCGGAGGCATGGATCAGCAGCTGCAGCCCCAGCCGTTCCTGCATCGCGTCCAACGTGACGGCGTCCACGTCGTCCTCGGGCGCCAGGCCCTCAAGGTCGGTGAGTGCCTTCCTGGCTGCCTCGGCGAACTCTGCGATGCCTGCCGGCGAGAAATCCTGGTACTCGGTTTCGTGTCCCGGCACGCCCAGGGTGGTGGCGAATGACGGGTTCAGCCGGATGAGGGTATCGGTGTACTCGTCAGCGACGGCGTCAATGCGGGTCTTCGGGCGGGCGGCAGGAGCGGTGTCGGTAGTCACCTCCCGAGACTAGCCGCGCTCTGCAGGTTCCGAAAGGAGGCGCGGGCCTACGTCTCGGAGGCGGTGGGGATCAGCCCCGGCTGCGCTTCCAGGCGCCGGGGCCGGGTGTGGGAGCGAGCCGCAGCTGCTGCCGGCGCACCCAGTGGCGGACCGTCGGGGTGCTGGCCGGGGCAGGTTCCGAGCCGCCCAGGGACAGTACGACGGTGGTCAGGGCCGCCAGTTCATCGGCGCTCGGCTGTCCTTTGACAACAGAGAGCAGCGGAGCGGCAGGCGGTTCAGGGGTTTCGACAGGCTCAACCACCGGGTTCTCCCTATTCACAGCGGGATGTTTCCGTGCTTCTTGGTGGGGAGGCTGGCCCGCTTGTCGCGGAGTGCGCGCAGCCCCTTGATGATCTGGATCCTCGTGTCCGAGGGTGCGATGACGGCGTCAACGTAGCCCAGCTCGGCCGCCTGGTAGGGGTTGAGGAGTTCCTCTTCGTACTGGCGGATAACCTCGGCGCGCCGGGCCTCGACGTCACCCCCCGCTTCCGCCACGGCCGCGAGGTCCCGGCGGTACAGGATATTGACGGCGCCCTGGGCGCCCATGACGCCGATCTGTGCCGTTGGCCAGGCCAAGTTCAGGTCGGCACCAAGCTTCTTGGAACCCATCACGATGTAGGCGCCGCCGTAGGCCTTGCGGGTGATCACCGTCAGCTTGGGAACGGTGGCCTCGGCATAGGCGTAGAGGAGTTTCGCTCCGCGGCGGATGATGCCCTGGAACTCCTGGTCCTTGCCGGGCAGGAAGCCCGGGACGTCCACCAGGGTGATGATGGGGATGTTGAAGGCGTCGCAGTGGCGGACAAAACGGGCAGCCTTCTCCGAGGCCGCGATGTCCAGCGTGCCGGCGAACTGCAACGGCTGGTTTGCCACGATGCCCACCGTGTGGCCTTCCACCCGGCCGTAGCCGATCATGACGTTGGGCGCGTACAGCGCCTGCATCTCCAGGAAGTGCCCGTCATCCACGATCTGCTCAACAACGCTGCGCATGTCGTAGGGCTGGTTGGCGGAATCGGGGACCAGCGTGTCCAGGGCGAGGTCGTCGTCGTCGATCTCCAGCTCCTGCTGGTGCTCCTGCACGGGGGCTTCGGAGAGATTGTTGGAGGGCAGGAAGTCCAGCAGCTCGCGCACGAATTCGATGGCGTCCGCTTCGTCCTGTGCAAGGTAGGTGGATGTGCCGGTGGTGGCATTGTGCTGGCGCGCTCCGCCCAGGGTCTCCATGTCCACGTCCTCGCCTGTGACGGTCTTGATCACGTCGGGGCCGGTAATGAACATGTGCGAGGTCTTGTCCACCATCACCACGTAGTCGGTGAGTGCGGGGGAGTAGGCCGCGCCGCCCGCGGAAGGCCCCATGATCAGGGAAATCTGGGGGACCACGCCGGAAGCGTGGACGTTGTTGCGGAAGATGTCCGCGAACATTGCCAGCGATGCCACGCCTTCCTGGATGCGGGCGCCGCCGCCGTCCAGGATTCCCACCACCGGGCAGCCGTTGCGCAATGCGAATTCCTGGACCTTGACGATCTTTTCCCCGTTGACCTGGCTGAGGGAGCCGCCGTAGACCGAAAAGTCCTGGCTGTAGACAGCCACCAGCCGGCCGTCCACCGTTCCGTAGCCGGATACCAGGCCGTCACCGAGGGGCTTCTTTTTGTCCATGCCGAACGCGGTGGAGCGGTGTACCGCGAGGGCGTCGAATTCCACAAACGAGTCTTCATCCAGCAGGAGGCCAATGCGTTCGCGTGCGGTGTTCTTGCCGCGCGCGTGCTGCTTTTCGATCGCTTCGGGGCCGGAGGGCTGCTCAGCACGGGCCTGGCGGTCACGGAAATCGGCAATCTTTCCCGCGGTCGTGGTCAGATCGTGGCTCATCAAGTGTCTCCGGCTCTGTTGCAGATTGGTTCTGTGGCGCTCTGGTTGCTGGCGGGCTGAGTCATGCCGGAGCTTAAGTAGCTTCCACACAAAGGACGAACCCTGTTGGCAAGTCTAGTGACGGTTTGGGCGCCCGCAGCTGTAGGGAACCTACAATTTTCTGCCGTGCCGCCACCCGCACCCGCTATGTTACTCATCAGTAACATACTTGGGTTACAGTGATTG
This sequence comes from Arthrobacter sp. Cr_A7, assembly GCF_029222765.1. NCBI lineage: Bacteria > Bacillati > Actinomycetota > Actinomycetes > Micrococcales > Micrococcaceae > Arthrobacter > Arthrobacter sp. Cr_A7. The sequence goes on from NZ_JARHXQ010000175.1 coordinate 20,787, forward strand.
CATGACTTCAAGCAATGACGCTTTGCACGCCCCCGGGAGCCCGTACCGGGCCGCAGGTTCGCTGCACGGGAAGACCATCCTTATCTCCGGTGGAAGCCGCGGCATCGGACTGGCCATTGCCCGGCGCGCCGCCCGGGACGGCGCAAACATCGTCCTGATGGCCAAGACGGGGGAGCCGCACCCCAAACTGGCCGGAACTGTCCATACGGCTGCCCGGGAACTTGTGGATGCCGGCGGCCAGGCCCTGCCCCTGGTGGGTGACGTGCGCCGGGACGAGGACGTGGCCAGCGCTGTGGCAGCCGCGGTGGAACACTTTGGCGGCATCGACGCCGTCATCAACAATGCGTCCGCCATTGACCTGTCCCGGACCGACGACGTGGACATGAAAAAGTACGACCTCATGCAGGACATCAACGTGCGCGGCACGTTCCTGCTGTCCAAGCTTGCGCTGCCCGCGCTCCGCGCCTCCGGGCGGGGGCACATCCTCACCCTCTCACCGCCCTTGAACCTCGACCCCTACTGGGCCGGCAAGCACCTTGCCTACACCATGGCCAAGTACGGCATGAGCCTGACCACCCTTGGACTCGCCGAGGAACTGAAGGCGGACGGGATCAGCGTCAACTCGCTGTGGCCGTGCACCCTGATCGACACGGCGGCCATCCGCAATATGCCCCATGGCGAGGTAATGGTCCAGGCGGCCCGCGGGCCGCAGATCATGGCCGATGCCGCCCACGCCATCCTCACCGGCAGCAACCTTGTGCCCGGCGGGGCAGCGACCGGGAATTTCTACACGGATGAGCAGGTCCTGGCGGCAGCAGGAGTGACGGATTTCCGTCCTTACAGCCTGGGCGCGCCCGAGGACGGGCTGGTTCCGGACATCTTCCTGTAGGGCGGCGGGCGGCACGCCGCGCGGGGCAATCGGGGGCAGGTCAACTCCGCCGGGGAAGGATTAGCTCGCTAGGATTTAGGCATGGATGACGCACGCACCCCCGGCAACCCTCTGGACCGAGGGGACCTGGACGACCAGCGTTTCCTGGCCTCGGCAGGCATTTCCCGGCTCGAGGTGGTGGATTCCACCGGATCCACCAACGCGGACCTCCTCCGCGCCGTCACGGTGGAGCCGCAGGCCTGGCCGGACCTGTCGGTCCTTACCGCCGAGTACCAGACGGCCGCGCGCGGCCGCCTGGACAGGCACTGGGAAGCGCCGCCGCTTAGCTCGGTTTCCGTCTCGGTGGTCCTGCGGCCCGTGAATGCCGAAGGCAGGCCGCTGCCCACCCAGAGCTACTCCTGGCTTTCACTGATTGCTGCCCTGGCGCTGCGCGAAACCCTCCTGGAGACCGCCGGCCTTCCGGCTGAACTCAAATGGCCCAATGACGTCCTGGTGCGCGGCAGGAAGATCGCCGGCATCCTGGCGCAGCTTGGCCCCATGGTGGACGGCACCGTGCCCCCGGTCATCCTGGGCACCGGCCTGAACGTCACGCTGCGCGAAGGCGAACTGCCGGTCCCCACCGCCACCTCGGTGGTGCTGGAGGGTGCGCGCACCGCAGACCGCACCCTGCTGCTGAAAAGCTACCTTTCACGCTTCGCTGTGCTCTACCGCAGCTTCTGCAACGCCGACGGCGATCCGGCGGCGGGAATGGCCGGCGGACCCTCCCTGCACAAACGGGTGGAAGCGGTCATGGTGACACTCGGCAAGCAGGTCCGCGCCCAGCTTCCCGGCGACCACGAAATCATCGGCCACGCCTCCAGGCTTGACGAGTACGGGTCGCTGCTGGTGATGGACCGGGACTCCCGGGAGCACGTGGTGACCGCCGGGGACGTTGTGCACCTGCGCCCCTGGACGTCCCCCGACGACCCCGGCCAAGGCGGTTATGCGTAAAGACCTCGTTCCGGGCGAACAGGTGATTGTCACCACACGCCCGCAGCCGAGGAAGCTGGCAGGAGCCGCGCTCGCCTTCATCGTGTCGCCCGCGCTGGCGGCGTACGCTTCGGCCTGGATCATCCGGGGAGAGGCGCGCCGCCATGTACCTTTCCTCACAGCACAATGGACGCCGTGGCTGGTGGCTGCCTGCATTGCCGCGGCTGCCTGGGTCTGGCTCGGCTTCTGCCTGCCCAAGCTGCTGCGCTGGCACGGCACGCGGTACACCCTCACCAGCCAAAGGATGGTGGCCAGATACGGCAGGTTGAAACGGCGGGACCAGCAGGTCAACCTGGCTTCGGTGCGCAACCTGACCGTCCACGAGTCGGTACTGCAACGCCTCCTGCGCTCCGGGAATATATCCTTGGAAACCGGGCACCAGGGCGTGGTGACATTCCAGGACGTGCCCGAGGTTGCCACATTCCGGGATTTCATCCTCGATGCCATCGAGGAATTGCCGGAGGAACGTGATGCCCAGCCGGGCGGCACAACGCACTACCCCGCCGAAGCTTTGCCGTGGGAAATGAGAGAAGGTGGACGGGATGAACGATGAGGACCAGCAGGAACGCGTCGAATCCATCGCGCCCGCACCCGCGGCGGACCCCCACCCTGCCACCGGCACCATGTCCGCGGAGCGGCTGGCGATGAAGGCGCTGGAAAGCCGGCTGCTCGGCGGGGAACGCAAGCTCCGCCGTCGTGAGGTGGCCGCCGGCGCCGGGCTGTCGCTCCTGTCCGCACGCAAGCTGTGGCGTGCCCTGGGCTTCCCCAACTTTGGCGATGAGGATGTCGCCTTTACCGAACGCGACCAGGCGGCCCTTTCCACCGTGGTGGACCTGGTCCGGTCCGGCAAGCTCACGGAGGAAGCAGCGATCTCCGTCACGCGCTCCATCGGCCAGATGACGGACCGCATGGTGGTCTGGCAGATCGAGGCCCTCGTGGAGGACATGGTCCACGAGCAGGGCGTCACGGACGCCGTGGCGCGCAAGCGCCTGGTCAACGAACTGCCCGCCCTGGTTGATGCCCTCGAAGAGGTTCTTGTCTACTCCTGGCGGCGGCAACTCAACGCCGGAGTCCAGCGGCTCGCCGTCCGTGCCGAGGCCGGCCTGCAGGCCAGCGAAGAGGGCCGTGAAGGCGACGAGGATGACGCGCCGCTGCCGCTGGCCCGCGCGGTGGGCTTCGCCGACCTGGTGTCCTACACCAGCCTGTCCCGCCGCATGAACGAAAAGACGCTGGCGCGCCTGGTCCAGCGCTTCGAAAACAAGTGCGCCGAAATCATCTCCGTCGGCGGCGGCCGCCTGGTCAAGACGGTCGGCGACGAAGTCCTTTATATTGCCGAAACTCCGGCTGCCGGCGCCGAGATCTCACTCGCCCTTGCCCAGGCTTTCACGGAGGATGAAATCCTGCCGGAAGCCCGGGTGGCAATGGTGTGGGGCAGGATCCTGTCCCGCCTGGGGGACATCTACGGTCCCACTGTGAACCTCGCGGCCCGGCTTACCACCCTTGCAGATCCCGGAACGGTGTTGGTGGACTCAATGACTGCCTCCGCCCTTGAGCAGGATGAGCGCTTCGTTCTGGTGCCCCAGCCGCCGGAAAACGTCCGCGGCTTCGGCGAAATCCGGCCTGTCAAGCTCGCCCGCGGCCTGGGCAAGGGGCTCGTCCTGGATTAGGGCCGCGTTTCCACACAGTTTATCCATTTGTTGGTCTTACGGGCTATATTAGGTGTGCCCGTCCGCCGCACGGCCGGAAGCCGGCGCCGGAAAATACTTGGGGGAAGCTTTTCCATGAAACTTCGCGGACATAGTCGCGCGCAAAACGCCGCGCCAGCCGCACCGTTCCGCACCTCATTCCTGCGGTCCCGGCTCCTTACCTCAGCAATTTTCGGGCTCGCGCTCACTGTCCTGGTGGTTGGCGCCATCGTCTATCCGGGGTTTAAGACCACTGAGGTGGAGTTGAACGACGGCGGTGTGTGGGTGGTCTCCAAGTCCAAGAATGCGGTGGGCCGGCTGAATTACCCGTCGCGTGTGCTCGATGGTGCGGTGACGCCGGCGTCCACGACGTTCGACATTTTGCAGGACGCGGGGGAGGTGTTTGTTGATGATGAGTCTGGTTCGACGTTGAATCAGGTGTCGCCGGCGAATATGCGCCTGGGTGGGGATAAGCAGTTGCCGGGGGCTGCTGATGTGAGTTTCGGCTCCGAGGTGATCTCGGTGACGGATGCGGCTTCGGGCAAGGTGTGGGCGGTGTCGCCGTCCACGGTGAATGGTTTTGATGAGGAGGCTACCGAGCCGGTGCTGGTGGGCTCCGAGGGCACCGTTTCGGCTGTGGGGGAGGATGACCGGATTTACTCGGCGGATCCGGAGTCGGGTGTGGTGACTGTGACCGGTGTTGATGCCAATGGTGAGGTCACGTCCTCGGAGTCTGAGACGTGGGGCGAGTTGAAGGGCGCGGGCGACCTGCAGATCACGGTGGTGGGGGACCAGCCGGTGGTTCTTGATGCGGCTGCGGGGGAGTTGTTCCTGCCGGGCGGGAAGCGGTTGCAGCTGGAGAACGCCCGCGAGGCGAAGCTGCAGCAGGGCGGTCCCGCCAGCGACTTTGTGGCAATTTCGACGCAGAAGGCGCTGCTGAAGCAGCCGCTGGATGGCGGCACGGCCAAAACGGTGACGTTCGACGGCGAGGGTGTCCCGGCTGCGCCGGTGCAGTTGGGCGGGTGTGTGCATGCTGCGTGGTCGGGGGCGAACAAGTACGTCCGGGACTGTGTGGATGATGCTGCTGACAAGAACGTGGACGTGCCCAAGGCCAGTGCGTCGCCGTCGTATGTTTTCCGGGTGAACCGGGATCTGGTGGTCCTGAATGATGTGAACTCGGGCAACGTGTGGCTGGTCAACCAGAACATGCAGCTCGTGAACAACTGGGACGACGTCATTCCACCCAAAGAAACGTCGGACGACGCGGACAAGGACTCCGCCGACGAAGTCCAGCAGACCGTCCTGCCCGACCGCACCAAACCCAACAGCCCGCCCTCGGCAAAACCGGATGCCTTTGGTGTCCGGGCCGGCAAGACCACCATCCTGCCCGTGCTGGACAATGATACGGATCCGGACGGCGACATCCTCACCCTGCGCCCGCCCGCCGAGGTTAAGTCCGGAACCCTTTCCACCATCTACGGCGACACCGGCTTCCAGGTCGCGGTGCCCGCGGACAAGACCGGAACAGACTCCTTCCAGTACACAGTGGACGACGGGCGCGGACTGTCAGGAACTGCCGACGTGGCACTGCGCATTGTTCCTGCCGGCGAAAATTCAGCGCCGCAGCAGAAACCAAACCGCGAAACCACCCTGGTGCTCCAGCAGGGCAAGGCGCTCACCCAGAATATCCTCCCCAACTGGATTGACCCCGACGGCGACGACCTCTTCGCGGAATCCGTGACCAGCCCGGACCCGCTGGACCAGGTCCGGATTAGGCCCGACGGGCAGCTCACCTTCCAGGACTCGGGAACAGCCCCCGGCCGCAAAGTCCTTACCGTCCGCATCTCCGACGGAAAAGCCACGGCCGAGGGACGGATTGCCGTTGACGTCCGCGCGCCGGGCGCACTGCCGCCCCTGGCCAACGCCGACCACGTCATCGCCGTGGCCGGCGCCGACACCGTGATCGCCCCGCTCAAGAACGACGTTGATCCGCAGGGCGGATCCCTGCGCCTGGCGCAGGCTACAACGGATGAGCAGTCAACAGCCACCATCGGGGCCGACCAGCAGACCTTCACCTTCAACTCCGAGGTGCTGGGGGCACACTACGTCTCCTACCTGGTGACCAACGGGCCGGCGAGCGCCCAGCAGCTGGTCCGCGTCGACGTCGTTCCAGGCAACGATGAGGGCGCACCGGTGGCGGTGCGCGACATCGCCCTGCTTCCCACCGGCGGCAGCGTGCTTGTGGATGTGCTGGGGAACGACTCCGACCCGTCGGGCGGCGTGCTGGTAGTCCAGTCCGTTACCGCGGACTCCGGACTGCCGGTCAGCGTCTCCGTCCTGGACCATTCGGTGGTCCGCGTGACGGATATCCGCGCCGAAGGCCAGCTGACCATGAAGTACACCATTTCCAATGGCCGCGCGTCCGCAGTGGGCGAGATCGCCGTGCTGCTGGTCCCGGCCCCCGCCAAACTCCAGCCGCCGCAGGCCAAGCCGGACGAGGCCACCGTACGTGCCGGGGACGTGGTGACCATCCCGGTCCTGGGCAATGACACTGACCCCAACGGCGGGAAACTGACACTGGTTCCCGAACTTGCCCAGGAGCCCGATGCCGCGGACGGGCGGATGTTCGTATCCGGGGACACGCTGCGGTTCATTGCCGGCGAGACCCCCAAAACCGTCTACGCCATCTACAAGGTGCGGAATGACACCGGCCAGGTGGACTCCCAGCAGGTCACCATCCGGATCCAGGCCCGCGACGACGAACGCAACTCCCGCCCCGAGCCGCGGAACCTGACGGCCCGGGTTGTCTCCGGGATGACCGTGAAGATCCCGGCACCGCTGGACGGGATAGACGCGAACGGCGACTCCGTTCAGCTGATCGGCATCGACAAGGCCGCCGCGATGGGTACGGCCACCGTCAAGGACGGCTACCTCGAATTCACCGCCGCCGGCGACGCCGCAGGCACCGATACCTTCACCTACCGGGTCCGCGACCGCATCGGAGCCGAAAACACGGGAACCGTGATTGTGGGCATCGCCCCGCCGGAAGCCAACAACCAGAACCCCATCGCCGTGGAAGACTCCATCGATGTCCGGCCCGGGCGCAAAGTTGCGGTGGACGCGCTGGCCAACGACTCCGACCCCGACGGCGACCCCATCGCCCTGCTCGCCGG
>NZ_JARHXQ010000176.1:0-9526 GCF_029222765.1 Arthrobacter sp. Cr_A7
GAAAGAATACTCCTTGCTCCGCCAACCCGGTATCGCATCTGGACTGTAAGCAATCAGTCCATTATCGAGGCGCGCGGCCCCGGCCGTCCCTCTCACTCAGCGTGTTGCCACGTTCTCCCAGCCCCCGCGCGCCTTAGGGCTTGCGCGGGAGTCAGATGTGATTCCTCGGATGTGGATCGGAGAAGGCATTTCCTTCCTCCGGGCGAGGACGACACGTGTGGGCGCCGTCGTCTGTCTGATGTCTGCCGGTACAGCAGTCTTCAGCGGGGTGGTATTGCGGTAGAAATCTGTACGTAAGTGCCGCTTTTACTGCCTCATGGAGCGTATTAAGCACTACAATTCCCGCCCCGGCTGAGTCGATGTCCACATCAGGCCTTTACTGCCAGTACACGGTGCGGCTGCCCACTTGCCTTCAGAGCCCGGCCGAGTACGCGTGCCGGCCGGAATATCACTCTTTACCAGAGCCTTCAATTGCTTCCTTCGTTATCCTTGGGCGACTTCGCGCTTGCCAGTAGTTGACTCCGGCCAGGCGCAGCCCGGGCAATCAATTAAAGCCATCACGCTGGTTTGCACGCAGCATGGACTGCACAGGGCGCACGGGCCCTGCCTGCCAAAGGCCACGTTCCATGGCCAACCGCAACTGCTTTGACGCCTGCCGCCGATCTTTGGGGCCTTAACTTCAATGCCCAACTGCGGCGGGGCATCCTCGTCGCTTCATCATGACAGGAAAGGCCTTGCGAGTCACTGGGTTGTGACAGGGCCGGGTACCGATCCCGAGTCTCAGGTAGGTCCTCTCATCGACGCCGCCGCCTGTGATGGCGTTCATGCGCTAGTCGTGCCGCGGGGACCGAGGGCGCGACGGCCCTTACGGGGGCACCGGTAGACGGCCTTGGATACTTTTACCACCCGACCGTGCTAGGCAACGTTCCAGAGGGAGCTGCGATTCTTCGCCCGGAAATCTTCGGTCCTGTAGCGCCTGTCACCACTTTCCTCACCGAAGCGGACGCCATTCGTTTAGCTAACGCCTCAAATTACGGATTGGCGGCCTACGTCTATAGCACCGATTTCTCCCGTCCGCTTCGCGTTGCGGAACAGATTGAATTTGGGATGGTGGGGTTTAATGCGGGGTCATCTCCAATGCTGCCGCCCCCTTTTGAGGCGTCAAACAATCGGGATTGGGACGCGAGGGCGGGACTGAAGGAATTGCTAATACACCACCACGCAATACATCGGTATTGCTGACCCCTATGAGGCATTGCAGGGCCCGGAGCTGTTCTTTGACCAGCCAGACTGCCTGTAGGCACGAGTCGAACAGGCTGCGTAGCCGGAAACCAACCAGCTTTGACGCACTGTCTACCGGTGGTGGAAGAGATCGAAGTACTAATAGTCACCGGTGCCACAACAGCAAAAGTGGAATCCAACAACACCGCGATCAAGCAGATCATAAGAACTGGCCGGGGATTCACCAATTCACGTAACTACAAGACGCGTATCCTGTTGCGCAGTGCCGCCAGAACAGCGGCATGACCACCCGTCGCGGCAGAACATTCACCAGGAACCGCGAAGAGCGCTAAACACATATGAATCATCGTCATGGAGAGTAGTGGGTCCAGACGCTCCTCCGATGGGATTATGCAGCTCCAGGCGCCTCCCACACAGCATAAACGGCCATGTCATGGCCTGCAGTCCCTCGTGCACGTGGACATAGAAGACCAACTATGTCGACCTAACGTCGCGGCTGCTAGCGGGACGACTCCCAGACTCGCGCGGGCCAGCGGCATGAGAAGCTAGAGTCAGTGCCACGACCAACCCAACGATATTTTCCCCGGTACTGGTTCTCAGTTCCGGTCGACAATTGCCGGCCCGCAGCCAAGCCGTCCAAAGAGATGCCATGCAGTCATCGGCGGTTTCTGTTTAGTCGCGCGAACGAGAAACCGCCGATGAGCTGAGCTGAAATCAGGAAGTGATTGCCGTGACTGAGTTTTGTAATGAACCTTCCCAGTAGGGGTTCGGGTGGTAAATGACTTCCCAGATGTGACCGTCCGGGTCCAAGAACGTAGCGCAGTGTGAGGTGCCCATTTCGAAGACACCGGTCCAAGGCTGACCGCCGGACTGCAGGGCCCTGGCCAGAACTTGCTCAACCTCGTCGTGGGTGTCAACGTTAACGGCAAGCATGGTTTCCACAGCGGTCGGAGAAGCCTCGGGGGCCGCGACGATGGTGCCATCTTTGAGGTAGCCGCTGAATTTCTGCTCCGTCATCAGTGCCAGAAAGATGACTGGGTTAAGAGGGATCAAGCTTGTCGTCTCGCTGGAGAAATCGGAAATTTTCTCAGCACCAAAAACCTTCGAAATGAACTCCGTTGACGCCTCGAGGTCCTTCACCGGCAGGCTGACATAGATTGACTTTATCATTTTCTTCTACTCCTCATTCAGTGGGTTTTAGGGATGTGTTCAGCCTCAGTGGCTGTGTGGGCGAAATTGAGGTTGAGGTGGAATATGTTCTCCGGGTCGTACGTCGTCTTAATTCGCATGAGCCGCTCGAGGTTTGGGCCATATGCACGTCGCGCCGTAGCCTTATCTTCGAGAAGCGCGCCGTCGACATAGTTGGGGAATACATAGTCGTCGAAGAATGGCCAAAGTGTTTCGTAGGTCTGGTCGGTCCACGCCATATGCTCTCCACTGGTGTCCAGATCGGGCCAGAAGGCGAAGGCCAGCAAGTTGTGGCCCGCCTTCCGATATGGGATCGGCGTGGCGTCAACCGGAACACGAGTAAGTGCGCCGTGGAAGTGCTCTAGCAAGACGCTGCACCATGGCGACGGGGAAGCCGCAAAGCTGCGTGTGATCGCCTGGATCGCCTCGTCGGAAAGCTCCCGAAGGAAGCTGGACTTCAAGGACGCCCCTCGCCCCTTCGTGTCTTCCGCCTCGGGTGGATTGAGCAACGTGATGTACGGGGTCGGGCCGATGGAGACGCTCACCGGCGAGCCGAACGTCCGCATCGGCTCAAGCTCGCGCAGCGCGTCTTCTTCGGACCCGAAATGAACACCGGTAAATAAAACCCTTGCCCCCGATCCATCTGGCAAGTGACATAACATCACCGCAATGACGAGGTCATCGGAAAGCCCACTATCCGTAAACTCTCGGTAGAAGTGCAGGACGTCGGCGGCATCCTCGATCGGGTGCGCCACCATCACGCCCGTAACAACTGGGCCAATCGGGTGCAGGCGAAAGGTGAGCTCCGTAACGACACCGAAGTTGCCGCCGCCGCCTCGAAGCGCCCAGAAGAGGTCCCGATGCTCGTCCTCGCTGGCGGTCAGCACGCGACCGTCGGCGGTCACAACGCGGGCCGCGAGCAGGTTGTCAGCTGCGTAGCCATGCTTGGCCATCATCAAGCCGAGACCGCCTCCGAGCGTTAGCCCCGCGATGCCGACCGTCGCCGTTGTGCCGCTCGCGGTGGCAAGACCGTGTGCCTGGGTCGCGCCAATCAGCTCCCCCCACGTCAGACCCGTCCCGGCGCGGACGACACGAGCCTCCAAGTCGATATCGATCGTCTTGAGTCGGCTCATGTCCAGCATCAGGCCACCCTCGCACACCGCCAGACCGGCGACGTGATGACCGCCACCCTTGATCGCGATTTCCAAGTCGTGCTCACGGGCAAAGCTGATGGCCGCAACAACGTCGTCGTTTGAGGCGCAGCAAACAATCGCCGTTGGGCACCTGTCGAACCTACCATTCTCGATGCTCCGCGCCTCGTCGAAGCCATCAGCCCCTGGCCAGAGCACCTCACCGTCAAGCCCTTCGAGACCTCTCGCGGCTGAGCTATCTGGCTGCTCCTGTATATTGTTCCGTGTTGTTGAGCCCAACGACGGTCCCTCCATTCTCGAAAATTGTCCTAGCGGGCCTCAGGTTCCTTCGGCGACGTCGCTTCGACCGACTACCCCTGGTTATGTTGGCCAGTTGAAGACTCGCCGGGCGGTACCGGCGAAGATCATTTCCTTCTCACTCTGCGAGAGCTGGTCAGTGTCGCGAAGGTACCCGACGGCCTCGCCGTAGTTATGGAGGCCCGGGTAGTCGACGTCGGTCGTGTAGTGCGCGATGCGGCCGATGACACCCTGGATGTCGGTTCCCCACATCAGCCGCTCTGGGCCGAACGACTCGACGATCTGATTCAGGGGCGCCCAGAGATCCCTAAAGGGGTACGGCTCGGCAGAGAGCGTTGGCGCGCCGACCAGCTTGAGCGCGATGTTCTCGTGTTGGGCGAGTTCAAGCAGCTCCGGAAGCGCCTTCCACGGTGGGTTGTCCGGCGTCTGGTAGGGGGGCTGCAGCATAGCGAGATGGTCGAGCACCAGCTGGAGGTTCGGATACTTCTGCGCAATCGGGGCCGCCAACGACGGTTCACCAGAAACCATGATCAGCAGCGGAATCTCGAGTTTCTGGCATGTCTCGAAGAGTCGGTCGAAGCCTCCCGACTTGAGCTGTTGGGCATCCTTATCCGGATGGTTGAGAAGCTGGCGGTACCCCACCACCCCGGGTTTCGACACGAATTCCTCGAACTGCTCCTCAAAGTCCGGGGCCTCTAGCCACGCGTGGTCCCCGTAATGACGGCCGACGGTCGACACGAACTTGTCGGGGAAATGGGTTGCGGCGAACTCTGGCCAGCCGACATCCCAGGAGATCACAGCTCGGTCGACGCCGGCCGCCTCCATCGAGGCAAGAGCGAGTTCCGTTGACAACCGGTACTCCTCCTCGCCGCCGCTCTCGTCCCAACCCCCGAGCCGTGGGGCTGGTGGGTGAATCTGCGCATCAATGATTTCCATGTGTCGGTCTCTCCTCAGTCGTAGTCAGCGCCGTTAGTCTGTTCAGATACTGCATCCAGCCCAGGCGCGCTCTATGCGTGGGCAGCTTCCGGGCCCTCTGTATTGAACGGGTCCGTGGGTGCGTAAGGAAGCCCGAGCAGGTGGCGAGATGCGCGTTCGGCCCCGTTGTCCCAGTCGTGCTGGAGGTGGTTGGCCAAGACGTGCATGTCGCGGAAGTAGCGCTGCAGCTCGTTACCGGTGCTCCACGCACTGGATCCCGCGCCATCCATGATCAGGCGAGCGGCGTCCTTGCACAGGGCGACAATTGTAAGTGTGTCCATCGTCTGCTGGCCGGTGTCCTCGCGTCGCCAGTATCCTTCACCATGGGCCACGGTTTCAGCCACGAGCTTGTCGTAGAGCAACTCAGCGGCGCGAACCAGTTGGTGAGCCTGTGCCCACCGAACTCGGGACAGTGGCTGATCGATGCGAGAGATGCCCATGATCTGAGAGTTGAAAAGGCGTTCGCGCGCGAGTTCCACCATTCGCTCCGCCCCACCGAGAGCGATTCCCGCACCCCACGGATTGGAAACCGTGGGGCCGCCCAGGAAGCGGTGAGTTGGATCGGCATGAAGCGTCGCACCGGGGTGATCGAACGGCGACATCAAGGCCCCGAAGGAAATCGCGAATTGCTCGGGAACGAAGACGTCCTCGGCCGAGAAGCTGACCGACCCTGTCGACGAGAGTCCGGCGAATTTCCAGTCGTCATGAAGAATCAGGTCTGACTTCGGCACCAGGAACGCCAACATGTCCGGCCCATTGTCGGTATCGAACATCCCAGACAGAAAGGCCCAGTCGGCGTTAGGCAACCCCGAGCCGTAGCCCCACTTCCCGCTGACCGTGTAGCCACCGTCAGCACGCTCGGCTTTGCCCGGCGGGAAGTATGCCAGTGCGGCGGTGATGTAGTTGCGGTCGGCGTAAAGCTGCTCCTGCGCCTCCAACGGCATGCGACACGCCATCGTGTTCCAGCTCATCAACAATGAGACGACCCACGCAGCAGACATGTCTCCGTGGGCGAGCTCACGCGCGCTCGTGTAGAAGGCAGCTAGGCCAAGCTCCTGTCCACCCCAGCGCCGCGGGACGAGCGCGTCAAAGATGCCGAGTTCGCTTGCCCGGTCAATGACAGGTTGCGGGATTCGGCGGATATGCTCCGCCTCACCACTGTATTCACGGATGACTGGGATGAGCTCACGCAGGCGCTGAGTGAGCGCCTGCAATTCGCCGCCAGTTTCGCCAGTCGACTGCAACATTTCGGTCATTCGGCTTTCCCTCTCTGTGGTTTGTGCAAGCGATACTGAAGTTGGCCTCCTCCAGATGGCCCCAGATCTCGCCCTTGGCGCCTAAAGCGAGGGGTTGATGCGAAGTGTTCTGGGGACCCGAGCAGCCAAATACTCGGCCATCGAGGGTCAGGAGATAGCAAGCTTGTAGACGCCAGCTGAACCAAGTAAGCATGTGGTGGCTCCGCCTAACGGAAGCTAACCAGCAAGGTCAGCTACTGTCAATACGTTCGTATTAGAATCCCGCATCGCATCCGCGCCGAAGGGCTTGTGGCAGGGATCTCTGGCGGTGCTTACACGTGGTTCCAGCGGCTACTACTTCAGCCTGGCCAGACAGAAGTAGGGTTTCCGAGAAGGGCCCTCTCAACTGCCCTTTTTACTAAGGGTCCCCAGCTGCGAAGACGGAAGAACATTGATGAGGGCCGCGGGGCCGGCGCTTTGCAGTGCTGGTCCCGCGGCTGAGGCGCTTGTTCGGTATGCGTGGCTTATGTGCTGGGGCCCGACAGCTTGCAGGCCTCATGCGGGACGCGGGGACAAGGCGCCCATATAACGCTGCCAGCGACGATACAGCCCTCAGGTCGATTCCGTATTCGAGGATGCGGGGCTCTTAGGCAAAGTCAAAATCATCGGCGCCGGGGGCAGGTACGCGGGGAAAAGGCACTCGAGGATGGCAAACTCTTCTCTTTATCAGCCGACTACCCGTGCAGCTTCGGCAGAATTGCAGGAGGGATGGCTGTCAAAGCTGTCAACGGCGAGAAGATTGAGCCCGTCGGCGTTGCCGCACAATGAGTCAAGGAACCCCGGGATCGTGACTAATGAGAACGTCCAACCTGTTCGAACCAGAGTGGGGAACACCAGTCTCAGGAGCATCCTCGTCGCCGCGGAACTCATCTAGGAGTCCCGCGGCACCCTTGCTTTACGGCCGCTTCTTCTCTGGCACCTACGGTCTCCGCACGTTCATGAGGTGCCCTTAAGCGAAACCGAGAGCACGGTCGCCGTCACGTCGACCGTGCCTCTCGGGGTGTGGTGAAGCTGTAACTATTCGTGGAAGTCCCAGCCACCGTTTGCGTGCCATACCTGACCCGAGACGTACGACGAGTCGTCGGAGAGGAGGAACGCCACAACACTTGCAATTTCAGAAGGCTGAGCCAGGTTCGGAACCTTGAGGAATTGGTCCGCGAACCCCATCAGCCCTTCGACGTTGGGGGTTGCCAGCAGCTTCTCGGTCAGCACCAAACCAGGCGAAACGGCGTTACAACGAATGTTCTTAGCACCCCAAGTGGCAGAAATACTCCGAGTGAGCGCCCCGATTGCCGCCTTCGATGCCGCATAAGCGGGAACCGACGGGGTTGTGTGCTGGGCAGAAGCAGAACTGGTGTTGACGATTACACCACCGCCCTGCTCGAGGAGGTGGGGAATGACCGCCCTGCAGGTGAAAGCAAAGCCGATCACGTTGACATCAAACGTCCGCCGCCAGACTGCCGGGTCCATCTGGAGGAGATCGAGATCCGCTCCGAACGTGGCGTCAGAGAGGTCGGCTCCGACGTTGTACAGTCCGTCGACGCCGCCGAACTCAGCGATTGCTTTGTCGACCAAAGCGTTCACTGAACCCTCGTCGGAAAGATCGAACTCGATGGGAGTCGCGATTCCCCCGTTATCCGTGATTCGTTTCACTGTGGCGCATGCACCGTCGAGGTTGATATCACCGACGGTTACCAACACGCCCTCCTCCGCCAACCGCTCCGCAGTTGCAGCTCCGATTCCACTCGCGCCCCCCGCGACGATGATTTTCTTCCCGTTGAGTCCTCGCATGCTTGATGCTCCTTTGCTATCTCAGCTTCTGTTGGGTCCAGACAAAAATACGACCGTATCAATGAGGAGGACAAAAGCACCAAGCCTACAAACAGTCGTGAAGGCCCTCCAAGTCCTGGCGGCAGGGCGCCGTGGCGTGCCCTTGGCTAGCAACACGCCATAGTTGCATATTGATACGAGTGTAGTAATTGTAATCTAACCGTGATCATTTTGCCTATCCGTCAGCAACTGACAGCAGTAACGTCAAACCTGCTCCCGGCCCTCACGAGGAGACGCTTAGCACGCTGACGTGGGAATAAGCCCTGGATGGTCACGCGCTACAGCCCCGAATTTTCGATATCCGTCCGGCACTGCGTCTCGCATCTTGTGCTTCAGTTGCTCGCACATCGGCGGTTCAAAGGAGAACCACATGTCACAAGAAATCCAAGAAGCAAACGGTCCGGTCGCGACCGCCCCTCAGGGGGGACGGGTCGGTGAAGAACACCGACTCCGCGGCAATATGGGAGTACCCCAACTCCTGTTCATCGTTCTTGCTTTCAACGCCCCTATCGCGTGCGTTGCGGGTGTTCTTCCCCTTGTCATCGGGTACGCTGCCGGAATCGGCACGCCGCTGCTCATCCTGTGCGTCGCCGCCCTGATGGCGATCTTTGCGGTGGGATATACCCTCATGGCCCGCAAACTTCCACGAGCCGGAGCGTTCTACACCTTCGTTACGGCCGGCCTCGGGCGTCCTCTAGGACTGGCCACAGGTTTTATCGCTGTAATCACATATACAATTGGCTACTTGGGCGTGCTCCCATTTGTCGGGGTCCAGGCCGAGCAGCTTTTCTTGGGCTTCGGGATTATAGGTGCCCCCTGGTGGATGTGGGCCATTGTGGCCGCTGTGATCATCGGTGTTCTCGGCTACCTTCGGGTCGATTTCTCGGCGAAGATCCTGGGCGTGGTTGTCGTGCTTGAGCTCGTCGCAGTACTTGTCTACAGCGCTGTGGTTCTGGGCACCGGCGGAGGAACCGGCACACTGACCGCTGGCTCGTTCAACCCAACAACGATCGCAAATGGCAGCGCGCTCGTCGGCGTTCTCTTCTTGATGGGTGCCTTCAGCGGTTTTGAAGCTACAGCTATTTTCCGGGACGAAGTTCGCGATCCCGTACGCACAGTCCCTCGCGCAACCTATCTCGCGGTCGGCACCATCGGCATCCTCTACGCCTTCACCTCCTGGGTGCTCATCCAGTCGGTGGGCGAGGAGGGCGTTGTTGAGCTGTTCGCGGCGGACCCCACAACAGCTTTCCTGGGAAGCGTTCAGCAGTACCTCGGCATCGCAGCGATCGGAATCGCTGCTTACCTCCTGCGGACGAGACCATCCGAGGCGACTGTCTGGCACTGGGCGATAGCGCCAATCTTCTCAGCGGTACTGCTGCTTGTAGTCGCCGCCGTAGCGGCGGTGAACCTCGATCTGCTCACCGGCTCCCCGGTACTCTCATCGATCGCTGTCATTATCCCCATCGTCGAGATCATCCTCGGAGTTGGGGTCGCACTGATCGTGAAAGCGAAGAACCCCCAGTTGTACGCGAACATCGGCACCCGCAA
>NZ_JARHXQ010000177.1:0-10163 GCF_029222765.1 Arthrobacter sp. Cr_A7
GAACTATATTGTCTTCATGCCTAGCCAGGAAGGTTGACACTACCGACACAATTCCTAGCCAGTCCGCGCACTCTTTCGGCAGTCTGGCTTGATCGCTAACGGTGGCACCAGCACCAGCTCGACCGGCGGCTTCTTTTGGTTCGGGCGGTAAGATCAGTGCCGGCGTGATTGCAGACGTTTCCATGAGGCGCTTTCTTTTCCTAAATTTTGTTAGCGGTATATGCCGGCAGCAAGTCCGGACGTGTCGACAGGTCGAGTCGGGATCGGTCCTTTTGCGCCCAATCCCTAGCGTCTTGAATATCACGGCGTATTTGTTCAATTAGCTGATTTTGCTTGCGGAATTGACGCTGAGGACGAAGAAGGATGTGCAACTCCACTTGAATGGACTGCCCGTACAAGTCCCCAGTGAAATCAAGCACTTGAGCCTCGAGCAGGCGCACGCCGTTTTGATAGTAGGTCGACCGGCTTCCAACGGAGATCGCTGCCAACCAGTCGGCTTGGTGGGGATCAGCCCGCACGTACCAGACGCCGTCTGGTACGTGATCAGGTACTGGAATATTGACGGTCGGGAACCCCAAAACCCTTCCTAGCGCATCCCCGGGCTCTACGATGCCAGCAGCGCGCCACCATACTGTTGTCGGTGCCCCCGCGGTACCCCTGACTCTGGCCATGTCTCTCTTGGCCCATTTTTCAGCACTCAGCAAAGTTAAGCTTCTGTTTCGCGTAACTGACTCTTGGCTTGGCTGTGACCGTTTGTCTAGGAAGTAAGTTTTGGCCTAGCCCCGACGCGGCTGCCGATTAGTTCGGCAAGGACTTGGGGTTGCTGGACAATGGCGAGGTGGGATGCAGGTTCACCTTCGGCGCCCTGAAGGATTTCCAGCGATGCGTTTGGAATGAGAGCAGCCCACTTCTTGGGGTGCTGCAGAGGAACGTATCTATCATCGGCAAATCCGATGATTAGCGAAGGAACGTGGAGCCGAGCCAGCCGGTGTTCCAGCTTGTAGTCGTACCTCGGATTCCAGGTCAGAAGGGCAAAGGTGATGTCTTCCTGATAGCTGTGCAGCGCGTTGTCGACTGGATCACCCTGCTCCAGGAACTCCAGGTAATTTTCACCCACGCCACTGAAGAGAGTTTCGAGAGCAGCTTCCGGGGACCATCTGAAAGCGTCACCGAGGGGAGCCTCGGGCACACGCAGACCCATCGGCGCGAGGAGGGTCATGCTGCTGAACTTTTCCGGGTAGAAAATGGTCAGGTCAGCGGCGATCCAAGCTCCTAGCGAGTGACCGGCGATGTGAGCTTTCTCAACACCTAGGACCCGCAGGAAAGCGTGGTAGTGCAGCACGAGATCGTCAAAGCCTTCCAACCACTCAGGAAGCGCGGTGTCACCATACCCGGGATGCTCCGGCACAATGACGTCAAACGATTTTGACAGCTCCTCGTACAAGGGGAGCCAGGCCCGGGTGAGGCCGGCTCCGTGAAGGAAGAGCAAGGGCTCTCCCGCGCCTTTACGACGGTATGCTGTCCGAACGCCGTTTACGTCAACCCACTCCGGCTCAGTCCAATAGGCCCACTTTCGCAACTGAAGCCCCTGCGCCACTTCAACCATTGCTACCTCTTCCGTCGGTACCGAATAACGTGCTAGCTTGTTCTACTAACGGTATGTCGGAAAGCGTGCCGAGTCAACAGATTCGGTCCGCGTCAAGGAGAAGAGAGTCCGCATGGCAAATGTTGAATTCCACCTGTTTAACTACGGTGCATATCCGTTCATTCCCCACGCCAAAGACCTGCCAAATTCGGCATATATCGACCTCCCAAACAGGTACTTCGATCCGATTCATGGAAACCGTCAGCTGGAGAGCTATCTGGACACGCTCGTTTTGGGTGAGAAACTGGGTTTTGACGGTATCCACACAACAACACAAATGGGTGGTCCCATCGGGATGACCCCTTCGGCCAACCTCACTGCTGCTTACCTGGCTGCCAAGACCTCGCGGATCAAGATCGGCACGTTGGGCCCGATCTTGAACAGCTTTTCGAATCCAATGCGCGCAGCCGAAGAAATTGCCATGCTCGATCAGCTCAGCGGGGGACGCCTAATCGTTGGCCTCCCAATGGGCCACGGGCAGAACTACCATGCCGCGGCCACGATGAATCCTGCCACGGCCAGGGAGCGCTACTGGGAGGGCCACGACCTTATTCGAAAGGCATTTACAGACGAAGGACCCTTCGAGTGGGTCGGAAAGCACTACCACGTTCCTTATGCCAACCTCTGGCCAAAGCCCATCCAAAAACCCTTCCCCGAAATTTGGATTCCTGCTGCTGGTTCTCGAATCACGCTGGAAAAGGCAGCCGAGTTCGGTTACGTCTACCAAGGCCTGTTCGTTCCCCGGAAAGCGCTGGCCAAAAACATTGCGACCTTCCGTGAAGCTACGGAAAAATTTGGCTACAAGGCAAATGATTCGCAGATTGCACTGGTCCTCTTCATCCACGTTGCCGAAACCGACGAGCAGGCACGCCGGGAAGCCGAGCCTCACCTTTTGAGCCTGTTCCAGAACATCAACCGTTCACCTCAGCATGATGCATTCCCGCCGGGTCACTTCAGTGTTGAGTCTTTGCGTGCGGCTCTCACAGGCGGTGGGTACCGCGACCGCGATATCAGCAAGCTATCTTTCGAAGAAATCGAACAGATGGGGTGGAGTGTCGTCGGATCCCCCGAGACGGTGAGGGAGAAACTTGAAGAGACGATAAAAACACTCGGAGTCGGGAAAATTATTCACGTGGCTGACCTTGGCTCAGCACCTAATTGGATGATTAGAAAGAGTCTTACTCTCATGGCCGAGCAGGTTATTCCGTACTTCCGCGGCGCAGACGGTCTTCCCGTGTGGGCGAAAACCGAACTGCCGAATTCGACGCATACTGGCTTTGGGGCTTATGCGCTGAAGACCCCTCCGCTAGTTCCGGCACAGGTTGACATGCCTGGAGTGGGCATTGTTGATACCCAGCGCGCCCATGTCGAAGAGTTGCGTGTCCCCCTTCGCGTTCGATAACGATAGAAAGTAGGCAGGTTCAACATGTCTGAGCAGCAAGAACTCACCGATACCGAGTCCGTTGCAGTCCTCGCGGAACACGTCAAGGCCGCGCACCGTTCGTTCCCTACTGGAGTGACGGTAGTGACGGTGGCCAGCGGCGGTGATGTCTTTGGGCTGGCTGTCAACGCATTCTCCAGCATCTCGCTGGAACCTCCACTGATCATGGTTGCTGTCAAGGGAACTTCCTCGACCTACCCAACACTTTTCCGGGAGAACCAGATCGCCGTAAATATCCTGTCAGCAGAACAGGCGGACATGGCTGGCTCGTTTGCCAGATCGGGCGGCAACAAATTCGCTGACATCGACTGGCACGCCGGCGACAACGGGAGTCCCTTGCTCGATAATGCATCTGCCTTCTTCGAACTGGAGATACAGTACCGGATACCGGCCTACACCCACACAATCTTCATTGGCAAGGTCACGCGTGCCGGTTCCACAGGTAAGCCTCCGCTGGTCTATCTGGACTCCAAGTTTTTCCGCAGTGACCAGCTTGTCCCCATCCCCCGTTCCTAGGTCTGCTAGCTGAAAAGGAAACCATCATGAGCACCACAATCGATCCCCGGACCTTCATTGCAGAAATGTGGGCCCGGCTGGACACGGCCGAATCTCTGACCGTGGCGGAGGAGTACTTCGCCCCTCACTATGTCCGCCATGGGCAAAAGGACTATTCCCGCGAAGAATTCATCGCAATCCTTCAGGAGTTGCGGGTGGCGTTCCCGGATCTGGCCACCACCGTCCACGACACCGTCGTTGAAGGCGACCGTTTCGCTTACCGCTGGGAATCTACTGGAACCCACCTCGGCGCCTATTTGGGAGTCCCTGCTACTGGCCGTAGCATGACCGCGCGCGGTATCGCTATCAGCCGCATCGAAGGCACTAAGATCGTGGAGGATTGGGCGAGCTGGAACGAGGCAAGTATCTTACATGACCTTGGCATTATCCCTCTAGGCCGATAGCGCGGAGTTACATTGAGACCGGCCGCTCCCGTCGCCATCGGATCCTATTAGAGAACAGGTCTATCGTGGAGATTGCGCAAACCGCAGACTATGCCCTGCAGACACTCCTCACCCTGCAGGGTCGGGGGCCTTCGACGGAGATTGAACTCGCGTCGGCGATGCAGGTTAGCCGAACAGCCGCCCATCGTATCGTACTTACCCTTCACCGCAGAGGATTTGTGTTGAGGCTCGAAGACGGCCGGTACACGCTGGGGCCGGAGTTGATCAAACTTTCTGCAAACACTCCGATTGACTTGGTGTCCATATCCGCTCACCATCTGGAGTCTCTCGCTCAGTTCACGAAGGAAACGGTTGTGCTTGCAGTCCCGCATGGGGAAAACGCAGTCGTTCTGGATCAGCGCCAAGGCACGCAGGGGCCTTTGCGGGTCGAGTACCGAACGGGTTTTTCCCATAGCCTGACCCGTGGTGCAAGCGGGTTAGCCATCCTTGCTTATCTGGAACGGGACTGTCAGGACCTTCTCATCAGGAAAGCAGGTGATCCTGACTTGCGTGCCCGGCTTCATAAAGTCGTCGCCGAGGGGTATTCACTTAGCTCCGGTGAGTTGCGGGCAGGGATGGTTGGGCTCGCTGTGCCGATAGTTGTCAACGGCGTAGGTGTAGTCGGGAGCATTGCTTTGGTTGTCCCTGACCTGCGGGAGGTGAGCCTTAAAGACAACCTCGATGACCTGAAGAGGCACGCCCGCGGCATAGCGCTTGAGTATTCCAGCGTCATTGCTGATGCAACCTCCGCAGTCGGCTGAGCCCGCGCTGGTTTTCCTCACTCGCTTTACTTAAGGACTGGAACCCATGACTGAAGTGTCCAAGACTGCGGACAACGCACTGGCGGTGCTCAGTGCGCTGGCCGAAGGTGGACCAAACAGCCCGCAAGCACTTGCAAGGTCTCTGGGGCTGAACCGGACCGTAGTTCAGCGCCTTCTCATCACTCTTCATAATCGAGGGTTCGTCGTCCGTGAGGACGGTGAATACCTGCCATCACTGCTGCTACGGCACTTGTCCAATTCTGTATTCGGCCATCTGCGAACAGCTGCGGAACCCATTCTGGCCTCGTTAGCTACATCCACGGCGGCTACTGCTGTGCTGGGTGTACTCGACGATCAAGATTGGACGGTCATCGCCCAAGCAGTTCCAGCCGCATCCCTGGGGTTACATATTCGCCATGAGATCGGGTTTCGGTCGCCCTTGACCACGGGTGCCAGCGGCAAAGTGCTGTTGGCTTTCTCCCTGCCTCGAACCATAACAAAGGTGTTGGCGAAGCAGACTGCCGCTGATTCAAATTCAGTCCGGGCAGAACTGAAGCAAATAGCTGTAGACGGGTACTCTCACACGCGCGACGAGTTGATTTCCGGGGTGAACGCCATAGCTGTGCCTGTTAGAAACTCTCAAAGCGTAGTAACCGCCAGCTTGGCGCTACTAGTACCCAGTACTAGGGGAGATGACCTGGATGCCTTGTTGCCCACGTTGTTGAAAGCATCAAAACAACTCAACAAGCAACTCCACGAAACAGAGTGAACGGCATCTGATAGATCGGAGCATTAAAGAGCCGTCGGCAGAACGTCGCTAAAGCCGATAGCTGTGTTTCTGTCCTTCTCGGATGCTCCTTGCGTTCTTACGCGACCCGCACGGTGGAGTAGGAGAGTTCCTCCGCTCCGCGCTCCTCGATCAGCCGTGCAAGGACTCTCCTAGCGGTATGGCGCCGCTTTCTGGGCGCTGTGGTTTCCGCAGTCAGCATTGCGTCCATGGCCGGTTTTAACCTTTCCAGCCGGGGAGTTGACCGTACGGGTTTCTTCCGGGCCGGCGGGACAGGATCCGACAAGGCCTGTCGGACAGTGTCCCTACCGATCTGATACCGCTTAGTGAGACCGCGGATGGACATACTCCACGCGGGCATCTCTGCGGATCTTGGCAAACAACTCCATGCGCACCTTCATCCGGGACCTCCCAGCTCGCTTTCAACAGATGAAAGCAACACTGAGGTGGTCCTGACTCAAACCGTCATCAGCAACCGGCGAGTCATCGACGCTCCTGATTCAAACCGTCACACCGGTCCTGGATCAAACTGACATAGTCAGGTGCCTACTTGAGCTTTGGAGCGCATCGCGCCTATCAGGGGTGGCGTAGCGTGAACGATCGTCATCCCCTCTTCGGCTATCGTCCTCCGAGGTCACATTGGCACCGTAGAAGTTGGAATCCCGTACCTCGTGGCGGGCGAGACAACATGACCTGTGTCAGCCGAACTCAGTTCACCCCTTGCGATGGAATGGTGGAAGACGCTAGCGAGAAGACCCAGCGGACAAGTGATTGCACTCTCGCACCGTGGGCCGTGTAGACCGAAGGAGCGTTTTACTACTGGCCAATCCGCGGCATGGAGCGGTAGTAGGGCGTTCTCCCTGGCCCTTCCGCTCTTGACCGAAAGGCTAACTTCCCGATAGTCTACCGAATAACGGCTCTCAAAGATCGCTATTCGGGAGTTTTTGTCTTTCTACACTGGAGGAAAAATGTCACTGAAAGTCCGCCGCCTTGGTCACGTGGGCATCGCTGTCCGGGACCTGGATGTGTCCGTGAACTTCTACACAGACTTCCTCGGCCTGAAGCTCACCGAGCAGTTCCGGTATCCCGAGGAAGAAGTAGGACACGGCGTTGCAGTATTGGCAGGCGCTTTCGTTCGCAACGACGCGACGCACCACTGCCTCTCCATCTTTACGCTTCGAAAAGCGGTGGAACCCCCCACGGAGCACCACTTCGGGCTGCACCACGTTGCATTTGAAATGAACTCCTCCGAGGATCTCGTCGCCCTGTACAAGAAGTTCCAGGAGAACGACGTGCCCATCGTCAATGCCCGCAAGGGGGGCCCCGGGAACCAGCCCCGCTTCTACGGACTCGACCCTGATGGCAACCTCCTGGAGTTCTACTGGAACATCGACCAGATCGGTTGGGACGGGATCCCCCGGCCCTACGATGCCATCGAAAATATCGAGCTTGAAGACTTTGACTTCGAAGCCTACGAGGAAGAACGCGAACGCGTAGCAGCGAAGGCATTGGCCAAAAAGTCTGCTCTCTTCTAATACTTCGAGAACCTAAGCAGACAGAAAGAGCAGCCAGCGCATGACGAAGCTTATTAACTACATCTACCGCGGTGAGCGCCGGCTTGGCACGGTCAAGGACGGCGTGGTGACGGATATTAATCGCGCATATGCCGCACTTCGTCGGAGCGAAGGCGAGACGGCTCATGCCGAACTGGCCGCCGCCCATGTTCCAAGCGATCCGCTCAAATTCCTGCAATTGGGCTCGAAAGCCCTTGAAGCCACAAAAGAAGCTTTGCACTACGCCGAGGCTCTAAGCGATGAAGACGCGGGCCAGGGCGGCATTGTGGTTTCAGAAGGCGACGTTACCCTGCTGCCTCCCATCACGAATCCGCCGAAAATTGTCTGCGTCGCTCGTAACTACGGAAAGCATGCAGCTGAAGCAGGGAAGCCGCTTTCCGAAATTCCTATTCTTTTTCCCCGCTTCGCCGCCACCCTTGTTCCTGCCGGCGGGAACGTTGTAGTACCGAGAGCCTCAAAAGAGGTGGATTGGGAAGGGGAGCTCGCTGTTGTAATCGGCCAGGGAGGCAGGCATATTTCCCGCGAGAATGCGATGGACCATGTGGCCGGGTACTCCATCTTTAACGATGTCAGTGTGCGGGATCGGCAGTTTCGCGTGAACCAGTACACCGAAGGCAAAAACTTCCACGCGTCAGGACCGTTCGGACCGCATCTTGTCCTCACAGACGAACTCGCAGATCCGCACTCGCTGCGGATAACCACCACATTGAACGATGCAATCGTGCAGGATGGCTCCACGAGCGAGATGATTTTCGACATCCCCGACATCATCCAGTTTGTGTCGGCTTTCATTGAGTTGGAAGCTGGAGATGTTATTCCCATGGGCACCCCTGCAGGAGTTGGGTTCACCAGGACACCGCCGCTATTCCTCCGGCCCGGGGACCGAATTAGTGTCGCCATCGAGGGCTTGGGCACCCTTACCAACCCTGTCGTCTTGGATGACCTTGGAAGGGACAACTAGATATGAGCGAATCCAGATTTGAGAAGGGACTCCGCATCCGCAAGCAGGTCGTAGGTGAAGAATATGTTGACCGCTCCTACGCCAATGCCGGAGAATTCGGCAAGGACTTCCAGGACATCATCACGGAATTTTGCTGGGGTACGTCGTGGAGCCGCGAAGGGGCCCTGTCGCTTCGCGACCGCAGTCTCCTCAACCTTGCGATTATCGGTACTCTGGGGCGAAGCGACGAGTTTCGCCTACATGTCAGGGGCGCCCTGCGGAACGGCGTCTCTCCCGAGGAGATCAAGGACACCCTGATCCACTTGAGTGTCTACGCAGGAATCCCTGCCGGACTTGAAGGGTTCCGAATTGCCGGCGACGTGATAGCTGATTGGGGCAAAGAAACGTGAGCCTCGCGGGGAGAATACCAGCATGAGCAAGAACGAGCTTGCCCTTCCGCCGCTGCGATTATTTATCGATGGTGAATGGCGGGGTTCCTCGGATGGTGGAACCTTTGAAGCCGTGAATCCGGCTACTGGAACCAGCCTCGGCAATATCAGTGCAGCGACTGCCGACGACGTGCACGCTGCTGTCGTTTCGGCCAGCCGCCAATTCAACGGAGGGGAATGGTCGCGGCTGACAGGAGCGGACCGGGGAAAGCTCCTCTGGCGTCTGGCCGACCTAGTGCAAAAGGACGTTGCCAACCTTGCTCGCCTTGAAGCAATGGACGTCGGTCGGCCATACGGTGAAGCTTTCCACGTCGAAATCCCCCTTGTAGCAGACACCTTCCGGTATTACGCGGGGTGGGCAGACAAGATCACCGGAAGAACCTTTTCCCTGCCACCCTTCAACGGTGCGGACAGGTTTTCCTATACCCTGCGGAAGCCCCTGGGAGTCGTGGGAGCCATAACACCTTGGAACGCGCCTACAATGATTACTTCCTGGAAGCTGGCCCCGGCCCTCGCCGTGGGCAACACCGTCGTCCTGAAGCCAGCAGAGGCGGCGTCGCTAACTGCTCTGCGGCTGGGAGAGCTTATAGCGGAAGCCGGATTTCCGCCCGGGACAGTAAATATTGTTCCTGGGATTGGTTCGGTTGCTGGAGAAGCCCTAATCAATAGTCCGGGCGTGGGTAAGGTCTCATTCACTGGTTCCACGGCGGTGGGCAAGCACATCGGCTCCGTAGCTGCCGCCTCCCTCAAAAAGGTCACCCTGGAACTGGGAGGAAAATCACCTCAGATCATCTGGCCCGATGCTGATCTTGACATTGTTGTCCCCGCGGCGGCGATCTCCATCTTTGCGAACCAAGGGCAGACATGTGCCGCCGGCTCCAGAATCCTTGTCCATCGTACAATCATCGATGAGTTCTCTACCCGTCTAAAAGCCCATGCGGAACAGCTCGTTGTCGGGGATCCGTTCGCGGAGGATACCCAAATGGGATCCCTCATCAACCAGAAGCAGCTCGACAGTGTCCTTGGGTACATCGCAGCCGGAATCGCAGAAGGAGCTGAGCTGATCACCGGCGGCGCCAGGTTAAAACGGCCAGGGTACTTTGTTGAACCGACAGTTTTTATCGGGACTAACTCATACCGCATAGCCCAAGAAGAAATTTTTGGTCCAGTTGGTGTCGTTATCCCATTCGATAATGACGACGAGGCCCTAAGAATCGCCAATGAAAGCCAATATGGATTGACAGCAGTGCTCTGGACAAATGACTCCAAACGGATCAATCGGTTTTCAAATGACCTTCAAGCGGGAACGGTGTGGGTTAATGCATGGGGACCACCGCATCCGGCGGTGCCGTGGTCCGGAACCAAGGCCAGCGGAATAGGCGAAGACCTGGGCCTGGAGGGTCTGCATGCAAACACGGTCGTGAGAACAATAAACCTCGTATCTTCCGCTTGACTGTCAGCCTTCCTGATTTCAAGAATGACCCGGAATCCGCCGCCCAACTACCTAGATGCGCCGACTGAGGCTTGCAAAGAACCCGGAACCTATCCATGGCGGTTGCCGGCGCCGC
>NZ_JARHXQ010000178.1:0-15104 GCF_029222765.1 Arthrobacter sp. Cr_A7
GAACTGCACGTGCGAGAACACTTCGTTCCACGTCTGCGCCGTTTTGTTCGAGTTGGAGTGCAGGGTCGTTGTGAGTAACGCGTATGACGTCTTGCTCGATGATGGGCCCCTCGTCCAGATCCTCCGTTGCATAGTGGGAGGTTGCTCTGATGAGCTTTACGCCTCGGCCTTTTGCCCTGAGATACGGGTAAGCACCGGCAAAGGCGGGGAGAAAGGAGTGGTGGATGTTGATTACTGGCTGCCCGCCGTTGTCCGGAAAAACGCAATCGCGAACAGGAGGGCTACTAGCGATGGAAGTAGTCGAAGCACTGGCTGGCCGTAGTAGTCACCAGGTCGCCCCACCCACGGGTCGCTACATTAAGAACTGGAACGTTCTTAACCCCGGCCAGATTGTTGAAGTACTCAATGAGCACGGCCTTTCTCATCATTGCGGAGATCGATGCTCTGACAGATGATCACACGATCATCTGACTCGGGCTTCGAGATGACTTGGTATCCCGATCTACAAACGGCGAAGGATTATAGCGTTCACGCCGCTTATCAAATGTCAGTAGCAAATGAAGCAGGCTTAACTAGGAGTTTGAGTAATCCCAGAACCCAACTCTCCCTCGCCCTGGCATCGGCGCCTTCGCCGTGAAGAGATCTTGGTCGCAGCGCGATGCACCAAGGTGGACCCAGAGGTTATGCCGCCGCCCTGGACGTGCTTGGGTGCGGTGAGTGGCCGACATCGGTGCCGCCATCAACACGGGCGGGGTCAAGCGCAGCGAGGTGCGTGGCCGTGATCGCCTTGGGGCGGTGTGGGCATCGCCGCGATCCCGGGCGCGAGGCTTGCCGAGGCATCCACCACCATGGCCGTGGACATCGGCGCAACAAGGTGGAGGTGGCCGAGTCCCTTGGACGCGACCCACGGCATCAACTCCAGCAAGGAAGCCCTCAGCGGCCAGACACGCGTTTGGCCATTACCGGGCGGTTTTGCCACTGGCGGTCGAACTTAGCGGCCGTTGTTGGGCAGAATCTGCTGGCCATTTACAAGCTGAATTACCCATGCCGGTTTCCTCCTGATGCCACCAGCCCTCCCAAGCGGCTGAGGTGATTTCCCCATACGGGAAGCTCTCTGACTTGCGAACAGTCCAGTCGGACGCGCTGTTGCCTACGCCCAAGAGCGCAGAGAAAAGTTCCCAACTAAGGTTCATGGCCTTTCCTCCTCATGTATTTAGCGTCTTTATCAAACCAGTGCTAGACGGCTGAGAAACACTCGTCGACACTGTGGCGAAGCGGCAGGGCATGATTCCGCTAGTAAGCAGCGGGACTGGACGCTTCGAATACCGAACTTTTCTGTTCGATATTCAGAGTCTATGTGGCACGCGTCACGTCTTCAAGACTGTCCTGCCATTAGTTTCTACGAGGTCGATCTGCCGAGCACAGGACGTAGGAGACAAATAGACGGGAAATCATGATTCGCAGATCCACCCTTTTGGAACGTGGCTCTACAGCTGGAATGAGGAGGGCGAGGAGCGCGTCGCAGCGGATGCCCTGCCCATGCGCGGGCGACGTGCCGCGTCAGGGCACCGATGGCGGCTTTGGACGCCGAATGGGCTGGAAAATTCGCTTCTCCGCTGTGAGCGGCAGCGGAGCTTGTGTTCACGATGACGCCGCCGCCCTGCTCCAGCATGAGGTATTACTGCTTTGCAGGTCACTGTAACCGATGAGGTTGGCGTCCGTCGTCAGGCGCCAAACCGCGGTGTCCATCCCAGGATGTTGGCATCCCTTCCCATCGTTGCCTCGGAGAGGTCCGATCCCACCTTGAAAGACCATCGACCCCTTCGAATTGGCAATTGTTTCCTGGGCCAAAGCTGATATCGATTCCTTTGGAGAAGTCAAACTGATCGCTACGGCAGTTCCGCCATGCTCTGTTATGCGCTCCGCCGTCGCGTCTGCCCCGTCAATGTTGATGTCGCCGACGACAACCAAAGTTCCCTCCGAAACGAGGGCCGTAATTGCGACCCACCTTACTGCCAAGAGTTCAACTACAGCACCCTGCGTCAGCACTCGCCAGCGGACAGAAAGGAAGTAAGACCTTCATTGAGCCGTCGTCGGGGACAGGCAGGATCTCGACGCTATTACTTGCGCCCGGCCTTCAGTTAGCGAGCAGACATTCAAACGGGACCTGCCCGACCAACCCGGACTCCCTCAAGGTCATTCCGTTCCTTCAGTTCCCGTTTGAGCCGGAATGAGATGAGTGAACGCTGGAGCAATCGATAGGCATATGAATATGGGAGCCGCTCAAAACAACTATTAGTCCATATGGGTTTTGCGTGCTTATCCTCAAATCTAGCGCCAGGCAGAATCCGCGTTCAGGAACCACCATCCAGTAGAGACGGGCGTCCCATCCGATTCCCGGTCGATAAACCGCGCTTACTTCAACTGAGCGCAATGAAGGAGTTAGCATGAAAGCAGCAAACGTGGCGTACGTGACGTACTTCGTAGATGATTACCAGCAATCGCAGATTGATGGGGTCATGGCAGCCATTTCGCCCGACGGTGGAACTCTTGATATCTTCAACTCGGATTTCGACCCTGAGAAGATGACTCTGCAGTGTCAGGAAGCTATCGATTCGGGTCGTTACAACGTCATCTTGCTGTGTCCGTTCGACCCCCCGCTGGGCATCGCCTCTGCAGCGGCCGCACACGCCGCCGGTATTCCAGTTATTGCAGTCGAATCCTGCACCGGCGAGGATCCCGATGAGTTTATGCCGCAGGTACCCGGGATTGTTGGTTCGTCAGTTGCCACTCGTAAGGACTTTCTTTACCTGCAGTCAGAGATGGTGAAGAAGGCCTGTGAGGGGAAGGACCACTGCAAAGTCTTCATCGAGATCGCTGCTGAAGGAGACCCCCTCACGCTGTCACTGGTGGATAAAGTCAATGAGCTTCCGAACGTCGAGGTCGTTGAGGTTCTCGCCGCAGAGTACGATCCCTCTGTTATTGCGCGCCTGATGCCAGAGGCGCTGAAGAGGCACCCCGACGTCGACGTATACAACGCGGCAGGCGACCAGACCGCGATCGCGGCTATCCCCGCGTTCGAAGCTGCAGGGCTCCTTGGCAAAGTCAAGATCGTTGGAGCCGGGGGCAGCCGGGCCGGTAAGAAGGCTGTTGAGGACGGGAAGTTCTTTTCGACATCAGCTGACTATCCCTACACCTTCGGTAAGATTGCCGGCGAAATGGCCGTCAAGGCCGTCAATGGCCAGAAAATAGACCCGCCTGGCGTCAATGCCCAGTACGTTAAGCAACCTTCGATCGTCACGAAGGAAAATGTGGATCAGTTCGATCCGGAGTGGGGCGCCGAGTAACGCTGGGCCTCGATAGTGGCAGCGGGGCGCGACAACGCGCACCCCGCTGCTACCCGACCTACCTTTTGCGCATCATCACAGCCGCCTTGGTGTTCTAGGGTCTCCTTATCCACCAAGAGGAACCCGCTGGCATCCATGACCAGTACTCCCAGGGCGCGGATCGCGCCCATGCCTCCGTCCGTCATGGCAGATCTGCCCAAGGTGACGACAATTTCTCGGGCGTCGGCAGCTCGAGCCGCAATGAAACAACTGACCTGAGCCGTAGCTGTGGGAGAGAAGTGCATTGGAGCGGGACATGGTTGCAAGCCCAAGTCCCAGATGCCGTAGCAGTTTCTGTAATGGCGGTTGTGGGACCGTGGGGTCTCTACACAGCCCTTACTCTGCTCGAAGGGCTGCCTTGAGTGTCCCTTCTCCGCCGTCAGCGTTGGCAATGCGATCACCTCAGCTTCGGAGTAAGCGCCGCACTCCTTCGATAATGGCAGCTGCAGCTTGGGCTGCAGTGAGTGAACCCTTAAATTTGCCGTGTGCGACCAAGACTCCCACAGCTCTCTCCTATCAGTGAGCAAGTATGTTCTGAAGGTAGCGGGTGTGGGCTACGGTGAGAGTTCTTCGAGGACTCGGCCTTTGGTTTCGATGGCGAAGAAGACTGTGATGAGTCCTCCGAGGAGGGCGACCGCGGCAAACACTGTGAATACGTAGCTGATTCCGAAGTTCTCTACGATCCAGCCGACAAGCACGGGGCCGATGGCTGATCCTGCCCGGAGCCAGGCACTGCCGAACCCGGTGCCGATTGCGCGAAGGCGGGTGGGGTAGAGCTCGGCGGAGTAGAGGTACAAGGAGAACGAGATGGTCTGCAGGATCGCGTAAGCGGCGCTGGCGAAGACGACGACTTGGGTAGCAGACACAGCGCCAAGTGCCGTGAGGACAATGAGCGGCACGGTTGAGGCCAGGAATGCCACGGTGTACCAGCGCTTGCGGCCGACGCGGTCGATGAGCAGGGCGCAGAGGATCGAGGCGATGACGCCTACCGCGGAGGTGACCCAGCCATAGGCGAGGCTGGTTTGCAGGGGCAGGTTGAACGTTTGCTTGTACAGCGTCGGCAGCCACGTGATGAGGCCGTTGTTGACCATGTAGACGCAGATCCAGAGCAACCAAATGGTGAAGGTGCGTTTGCGGTAGATGCCCGTGAAGAGTTCCCGCCAGTCGGAGCGGGCGGTGGCCTTGGGGTCTACCGGCCTTGGGACGGGTTCGGCCAGTGTGGCTCCTGCTTTGATGGCTTCTCTTTCAAGCAGGGAGACGACGTCGTTTGCCTTTTGGATGTGGCCCTTGGAGGCGAGCCAGCGGGGGGATTCCGGCATGAAGATCCGCATGGGGATGGTGAGGACTGCCGGGATGAGCCCGACGATAAACATGGCTTTCCATCCGAAGGCCGGCACGAGGAAGTATGCGGCGATTCCCGCGAACATCAGGCCCACGGGGAAGATGACCTCGTAGAGGAGGAAGAAGCGGCCCCGCTTTTTCGCGCCGACAAATTCGTTGATGTAGGCGCTGGCGACTGGCACTTCGCCGCCTGTGCCGATTCCTTGAATGAACCGGAAGATGATCATTGACCATGCTCCCCAGGCGAAGAGGCAGGCCACGTCCATGGATACAAAGAGAAGGATGGTGATGAGCAGGACGGGCAGCCGTCCTATCCTCTCAGCCAGGTTGCCAAAAAACAGTGCCCCGAAAATCTGGCCGACGTAGCCGGCGGAGAGGATCATGCCGATTTCCCCGGCGCTGAGGCTCCATTCGACGGCGAGCTGGGGCATGGCGAACGCGATTGCCAGGACTGTGTAGGCGTCGAAAAATGTCGCCGAACCGATGACGACACGGATGAGGGTCAGGCGTCGGGTCACCGGCAATCGTTCAAGCCGTGCCACCAGCTCTGCATTCAGCCTGGCGGCACTGGAGCCGGTGGCTGTGGTTGTGATGCTTTTCGGCTCGCGCATATGCGAGTCCTCCTTCTCCAGCACCTGCTGGGTCCTCATTGACCAAGTATGGAATGAAATGTTTAGAGAGCGGCGCGCTTCAGCAGCTGTGAGGTTCGGCCACTGCATGACTGCAGGCACCTTGCAGCGTCACGCGTGGTTGGTTGGGGCGGTTGTTGCCGAAGGACGGAACAGAGCTACCGTCCGAACGCCCGGCCTTCGGATGGCGGCGTTGCGTCTACCAGTTGTTGCGCTCGAGCGTGGTGCCGAACGGAACCGAACGCTTCACGCTCACCGTGAAGTCACCAGGGCCACTTCGTGTGACAAGAATGCCGCACCGCGATGACCTCGCCCTCTGCGACAGGGTTTGGACCGCCTTATCCAAGGCGCTGTCCATTGAGGTCCAGCTGGCGACCTGCACGGTAAGAGATTCTGGGCTGTGGGCACTCATATCCGATTCCTTCATTCGTGGGAGGGAATTTATGTTTGAGCAAGAAACGGTCGGCTCATTCCAGCTGGGGGCGCCAGCCGGCGAGGAAATACTTGCGGTCGGAGCACTTGGGAAAGCGCGTTCCAACCTAGATTTCCTCAATGATGCACGCCGGGCCGAGGCTTTCGCAACTTGTAGCGGGATCGATCCCGGTATGCTGGTGGGACAGACATTCACTGCAAGGGAGCGAAATGGCCGTCTCACCACGTGATGGGCAGCAACTGACGCTGTCCGACATCGCTGCCCTGGCCGGAGTGAGCCGCTCGGCGGCCTCACGGGCCCTGGACCGGCAGTCGCCGTCAGGTGGGCCGGGAGCCGAACGGGTTCGGGAGGTAGCTCAGCGCATGGGATACGTTCCCAATAGCTGGGCGGCCAACCTTCGGCGGCAGCGAAGCGGGATTATCGGTGTGGTTGTCCCGCGACTGACTGACACGGTCATGGCAATGCTGTACGAGGCCATTGTCGAAGAGTGCAACTCCCGCTCCTTGCATGCTGAAGTCATCACCACGGGAGACGATCCCCGGGTAGCGCTGGAGCGGGGGCGATCACTGCTGGCCCAGAGGATCGACGGCATGATTCTGACGACTGCGCGCACAGACGGTGCAGATCCCCTTCTCACGGAGCTTCAGGACCTCGGCATGGCCTACTCCCTGGCACTGCGCACCGACGGAAGGTCCTCGGCTGCAGTGATCGATGACCGCGTCGGCGGCCACGCTGCCACAGCACACCTGCTCGAACGCGGCCATACCAGGATTGCCTTCGTCGGTGGGCCCTCCTATGCTTCCAGTTCCCAGCAAAGAGAGCTCGGATTCCGGGATGCCATGGCTGAGTTCGGCGTCGACGTCGCACCGGAGCTGATCTTCGAATCGAATTTCAGCATGGAAGCCGGCGGGCACGTGGCCCAGCGGCTCCTGTCCCTGGCTACGCCCCCTACTGCCGTCTTCACAGCCAATGACAGCCTGGCCGTCGGACTTATTGCGGTCGCGCAGCGGACGGGAGTCAGAGTCCCCGCCGACCTGTCCGTGGTCGGCTACAACGACACACCTATTGCGGCGCACATGGCCGTCCCGCTGACCAGCGTGAAGGTCTCCTTTTCCGACATGGCCAAAAATGCCCTGGACCTACTCTTGTCACCTCCCCAGAAACCCGAACTCCGAATGACAACCCCGACCCTGGTGGCAAGGGAATCAGTGGCTACAATCGCCACGTCATAGCTAATCATTGGGATCGATCCCGACTTCCTAGCGACGCGGTGAATTTCCCGCGCAACTTCCTCCAGGACCCGGCGGTAACAGGTCGCCATGAGAACCCTTTTTTGGGTTCTTTCAAACTGCCGGCCGGCAGTACGTCACACCCTCCGCCATCCGGGAAAAGTCACCGGAAGTTCCTCTGCGCCGCGGCTTTCTGCAGGCCCTGAACTCTCGCCGCAACCCCGCGAATCCAGGGAAATGGGGCCTGTGGATCCATGCTCGCCCTCCAGCCGAAGGATCCACGCCCGGACGCCCTGGGCCATCGGGCGGCTCTTTTCAGGGTCTGCAATGTCCCCATATGAATGCTGGATGTGAACCACGCCCGGATGTCGTTTAGCGCCGCCAGAAAAAAGTAATTGACCAAGCGGGATCGATCCCGCTACAGTGACGGGAGCCACTTCCGAACAAGGAGAATGACGATGAAGTCACATAACACGGGCAAACTCGCGGAATCCGCGGCAAGGCGCGGACCAGTAGGAGCCCGCAACTGCTTTCGCACAGGGGATCGATCCCGCAGTCCGCGGGCAAAAGTACTGGCTTTGGCGGCGGTTCTGGGCGTCGCGACGACGATGGGCGCCTGCTCGGCGCCGGGCAATTCGGCGGCAGGAGATGCTTCCAGCAAGGCCTTTACCGTGGCCCTGGTTGAACCGGACCTGACAACCGTGCCGATTATTGCCGCGCTGGATACCGTCAAGGCCGCCGGCTATGACGTCAAGATCGACGAGCTTGCAGAACCCGAACTCGCTATCGAGGGTCTGGCCAAGGGCGACTACGCCATCTCGGCCGAGGCCACCAGTCCGGCACTGATCGCCATCCAACAGGGTGCCCCGATCAAGATCATCGCCGATGTCATCGGTAACCAGTGGGCGCTCTACGGCAAGCCCGGTATCAGCACATGTGACAACCTCAGCGGCAAGCCGGTTGGAATCTTCAGTGAGGGCGCCGTCGCGACGGCCATGGTCCGGTCATGGGTGGAAAAAGAGTGCACGTCCGGTGAACCGGACTACCTCGTCATTGGCAGTTCCGACGTACGCGCACAGGCTCTGCTGAACGGTCAGATCGACGCCACGGCCCTTGAGATCTCCGATGTCGTTACGTTGGAGAAGACGGCCGGAGCCGATTTCTCCCCTGTGGTGAACTTCGGTGAAAAGCTCCCCGCAATCCACCCGCAAACGGTCTACGCAAACTCCGATTTCCTCAGCAACAACAAGGAAGCCGCACAAGCTTTCGTGACCGCGCTTATCGACGAACACAAGAAGATCAACGCTGATCCCGAGTACCTGGTAGGCCTTGCCGAAAAGCACCTGGGCGAAGAAGCCAGCCCCACGCTCTCGGCAATCGCCGCCCGCTACGTCGAAGCCGGTCTTTTCGATGCCGGCGCCCTCACCCAGGAGAACGTGCAGGGCACGATCGACTTCTTCGTCGATGCCGGAGTGATCAAAGGCCTCGACGCTTCCAAAGCAGCTGACCTGAGCTTCCTGGGGTCGCGATGACCCAGCGGACCGCCGTGCTCAACGCGCAGTCGCAAACGACCCAGCCTCCCGTGCGGCAGCAAAGAGGCCAGCGGCCGGCCTGGATCCGGGTACTGGACTCGAACCTCACCTACCAGATCGGAACGTTTGCCCTCTTCGCCCTCGCCTGGCAGCTCTACGGCACCTACTGGGGCGGACTGCTGGTCCCCACGTTCACCGAAACCGTCGTTGCCTTCGTGGAACTGTTGGGATCCGGCGAGTTCTGGGAAGCCATGTTCATCAGCAACCAGGCGCTGTTCATCGGCTTCGCGCTCTCGGTCATCATCGGCGTACCTGTCGGTGTGCTGCTGGGTCGGTTCCGCACCATGGAACGGTACTCGGACGTTTACCTGAACATCCTGCTGGTGACCCCCATGGCCGCGATCATTCCACTGCTGATCATGTCCGTTGGTTTCGGCCTGCTGTCCCGCGTCATCCTGGTGACAATCTTCGCCATCGTCATGGTGATCGTGAACGTCCGCGCCGGAGTCCGACAAGTCGACCCCACCCTCATTCAAATGGCCCGTTCCTTCGGTGCGAGCGAACGGGAAATCTGGTTCCGGGTGCTGATTCCCGGGGCACTGCCGTCCATCATGACGGGCCTGCGGCTCGGTCTCGGCCGCGCCGTTACCGGCATGGTGATCGTCGAACTGCTGATGGTGTCCCTGGCCCTCGGAGGACTCATCCTCGAGTTCCGCGGCATGTTCAACGGTCCAGGCCTCTACGCCACCATCGTCGCCATCCTCATCGAAGCCCTACTGCTCATCTCCCTCGCTCACTGGCTTGAGCGCAAGGCCGCCCCCTGGGCGCCGAACAACCAGAAAGGAAGGGGATCACGATGATTGAGATCACCGGACTCGGAAAAACCTTCACCGGGCAGGACGGCTCCACCGTCCGCGCCCTGGACAACGTCAACCTCTCGGTACGGGACAACGAATTCCTCACCGTTCTCGGGCCCAGCGGTTGCGGCAAGACCACCATGCTGAAAATGATCGCCGGCCTCATGCCCTGGGACGAAGGCGAAATCTCCATCGCAGGCAACCCCGTCCGCGGCCCCGGCCCGGACCGCAGCATGGTCTTCCAGAACTTCGCGCTCCTCCCCTGGTCCACAGTGCTCGAAAACGTCGCCTTCGGCCTGCGCCTGCGCGGAGTATCCAAAAGCGAACGCGAAGACCGGGCCCGCGAACTGATCTCCATGGTCGGCCTCGCCGGCTTCGAAACCAAACGCCCAGGCGAACTCTCCGGCGGCATGCAGCAACGCGTCGGACTGGCCAGGGCCCTGGCCGTCGAACCCAAGGTCCTCCTCATGGACGAACCCTTCGGCGCAGTGGACGAACAAACCCGGCGGCTGCTCCAGGAAGAACTCCTCAGCATTTGGGAACGCACCAAGCTCACCGTCGTATTCATCACCCACTCCATGGAAGAAGCAGTGCTCCTCGGTGACCGGGTTGTCCTGATGAGCGCACGACCGGGCCAGATCTCCGAAATCGTCCCCGTACCGCTGGAACGCCCACGCTCCAGCGATGTCGGCGGACTGGAACGCTCCAAGGAATACGTCGAAATCACCGCCTACCTCTGGGACAGGCTCCGGGAGATGCACGAGGAGCGCCGCGCCAAAAACCCCGCATCACTCAACGGGGCAGGGCGATGACAGCCATCACCACCGGCGCCCGACCCCGCGGCGGGCTCTCCAAACGCCTGCTGAACGGCAGGGCCTCCGCATCCCTGACCTCCCTGGCCATTGCAGCTGTGCTGTGGGAACTTGTTGGCCAAGCGGCCAAGGTCCCGTTCTTCCCCCCGCTTACCGCAGTCCTGACAGAACTGTGGTCAATGATCACAAGGGGCGAGATCTTCGGCAACCTCGCCACAAGCCTCGCTAACCTCGTCCTCGGGTTCGGACTTTCCCTCCTCGTTGGCATCGTCGTCGGAACCGCCATGGGCCGCTACCGTCGCGTGAACGCCGCGCTGGGCATCTACGTCTACGCACTCCTGACCGCACCGTCCCTCGTTTTCGCGCCCATCTTCTTCTCGATCCTGGGGGCAGGGCAAGGATCAATTGTTGCCGTGATCTTCATGTACTCGGCATTCATCATGATCATCAACACCGCCTCCGCCGTCGAGAACGTCAACCAGTCCCTCGTTGAGATGGGCCGATCCTACGGGGCCAGCGAATGGCAAATCGTCACCCGGATCATCCTTCCCGCCGCAGCCCCCATGATCTTCGCCGGCATCCGCCTCGGCATGGGACGAGCCGTCACGGGCATGATCAACGGCGAAATGTTCATCGCCGTCGTCGGGCTCGGCCGCATGGTCACCGTCGCCGGCAAGAGCTTCGACGGCGCAGCAGTCCTGGCAATCCTGATCGTCATCATCACCGTCGCCCTTGCCGCCATCGCTCTCGTCCAGTTCGTCGATCGGCGCATCACCAGCTGGGTCCCCAACACCACAAAGGAATCCTGATGAAAATCGATGCCTTCAGCCACATCCTCCCCCGGCGCTACTTCGACGAAATGTGCCGGCATGTCACCGACCCCGGCGCCCTTAAACGCTGGCTGGACCTCCCGGCACTCCACGACCTCGATGCACGCCTGAAAATGATGGAAGAGTTCGGCGGGGACTATCAACAGATCCTCACCCTCTCCTCCCCTCCCATCGAACTCCTCCTCGGCCCCGACGAGTCCTGGCGGCTCGCCCGCCTGGCCAACGAGACCATGAAAGAGATCGTGGATGACCACCCCGACAGGTTCCCCGCCTTCGTCGCTTCCCTGCCCATGAACTCAACGGAAGCATCACTGAAGGAAATCGATTACGCCATCGACCACCTGGGCGCCAAAGGCATCCAAGTCTTCACCAACGTCAACGGCAAACCCCTCGACCACCCGGACTTCGAACCGATCTTCGCCGAGATGGCCCGGCGGGACCTGCCGATCTGGATGCACCCCACCCGGAACGCCAAGAGCACCGACTACCGAACCGAGGACTCCTCGAAGTTTGAAATCTGGTGGGCGCTCGGGTGGCCCTACGAAACCAGCGCTGCCATGGCCAGGATGGTGTTTTCAGGCCTGTTCGACCGCCACCCCGGGCTGAACATCATCACCCACCACATGGGAGCCATGATCCCCTACATGGAAGGACGCATCAGGCTCGGCTGGGCCGACCAATTCGGCAGCCGCACCGACGACCCCGAATACACGCGGCTGGTTCACAGGCTCAAACGCGAACCAATCGACTACTTCAGGGACTTCTACGCCGACACAGCACTCTCCGGATCCGCCATCGGAACCCGCTGCGGGCTCGAATTCTTCGGCGCCGAACGCGTCGTCTTCGCCAGCGACTGCCCCTTCGACCCCGAAGGCGGACCGCTGTACATCCGCGAAATGATCAGAGTCGTCCAGGAACTCGACATCACCACCGAGAACCGGCAAAAGATCTTCGCCGGCAACATTGCACGGCTCATCGGGCTGGACGCTGGAGAAGACCTCGTACTTACCGACCACAGCCACGCCCACAGCTGACCCAGGCCATTGAAGTCATAGCAACAATCAGGGGAGTGCCGGAGACATCCGGCACTCCCCTGCTTGTCCGAAGTGCATGGGGTAGAGAAGCTGGCTGGTCAGCAGCCCTGCCGATGACAGATCTAATCACACCCAAAGCTGACGAGGGTCCCTTGCATGGACCTCGAAACAACCGGAATTGATCTATATACAGGTGAGAAGTGCCGTCCGCCCGCCCACAGCCGGGGACAATTCTCCTTGGGTAATCACCGCTACTGGTGCCAGGGAGCTATCCCAACGGCTCCCAATTTCCAGCCGTGGAGAACCCGGAATGACCCCAGCTATGGACGGATCGGAGCCGCCACCAATTCCGGCCTCGTGATCAGCGAGCACGGGTTTGCCTGGGCCTCCCTTCCCAGTCGCACCCGGCGGCATCGGGGGATAGTGCCCGGATGCCACCTCAACTTTCATGGGAAGTGCCACGCCAGCGCATACAGACGTGGCGCCGCTGCCTGCCCGTCGTCGCATAAAGCCTTTGCGTCGCCGGTAACTTGTTCCGTGTCCAGGGAGCGGCCATTCTGCGACGGCTGCGGCTGTTCGTCCCGCGGATCTGCTCAGAGGACCGGCCTGAGGGCCTTCAGGGATGCCAGCGGGGATGCAGAAGCCCCGTTAGGCTCACGCCAAGTACAGCCATGCGGCTCTCGATAAACACCGTTTCGGTAAATAGGAGCCCCCGTACGGCTGTTCGCAGTCGGCGGTTCTCGCGATCGCCGCTCGTGTGGCCGTAGGGCTAACACTCGCCGACTTATGGAAACTCCTACCCCACTGCCTGAGGCAAATGGCAAATCTCAATGTATATCAGGATGACTATGATTCCCTTCATTCTATGTATTTGTCCTATAACACATGGGGGGCTTACGGTGAGCAGGACCGCGCATGGCCAAGACCGGTTAGATGATCAAAGTGGAGATGCTCGAGTTGCGGAGGCGAACCGGCCACGGGTCAGCGCTGCCAAGGGGGGAAGTCACGTCAAGGAGGACATATGACTATTGCACAACCAGAGCCGATCAACTTCGCGAAGCCCAGCTTCACGAATTGCTCCACGATGCCGAGGCAGCCCTCAAGCCGTTGGCGATCGCCCCATGGGTGTGCCGGCATCCTCGTAACTCGTCACGATCCTTCCCGGTACACTGTCCCCGCCAGCGAAGCTGTGCCGTTCTGAGAGACCCGCGAGCATGTTCCTCGTAACAATGGTCCGGCCTAACGTCCGATTCTGAGTACGACGGGTGAGCGCGCTTCTCGACGATTGCCCGGAAATGCTCAGCCTTGAAGAAACAAATTTGTGCTCAAGGGAATGAATCATGCGCTGAAACCAAGCTCGGAATCATGCATACGGCACCAATCGGCCCCTTTATACCCCTAACACCTTATAAGACGCTGCACAGTCGCTGTATCGTCACCGTGTCTGGAACAGAAAGTAGATCCCAGTGAGTATCAGCCAAGTCCAAGAAAAATTTCGCGATCCTCGCGAAGCTCGGAAAGTCTTCTTTGCGAGCTTCATCGGCACGACATTCGAGTACTACGACTTCATCATTTACGGCGCGGCCGCAGCGCTGATTTTCGGCCCGCAATTCTTCCCGACCGGCGACCCGACTGTCAGTCAACTCGCGGCGTTCAGCACATTCGCTGTCGGATTTGTGACCAGGCCGCTTGGCGGCATCATCGCTGGGCACTTCGGCGACCGGATCGGCAGGAAACGTATACTCACACTCTCGCTCCTCACGATGGGCCTATCCACGATCGCCGTGGGGTTCCTGCCCAACTATTCGCAGATCGGAGTGGCGGCACCCATCATCCTCGTTGTCTTGAGGCTTATCCAGGGACTGGCGGTAGGCGCTGAGTGGGGCGGCGCTGCCCTCATGGCGGTCGAACATGCTCCCGCCAAGCGTCGCTCCTTCTACGGTTCGGCACCGCAGATCGGTGTCCCGGCAGGATCGGTTCTCGCTAACATCGTCCTTCTGGCCCTTGTGGCAGTAACCGGCACTCAGTTTGATGCATGGGGATGGAGAATTGCGTTCATCCTGAGCGTCGTCCTGGTCGTCATCGGACTCATTATCCGGAACAATCTCCATGAAAGTCCCCTGT
Organism: Arthrobacter sp. Cr_A7; assembly: GCF_029222765.1. Classification (NCBI taxonomy): domain Bacteria; kingdom Bacillati; phylum Actinomycetota; class Actinomycetes; order Micrococcales; family Micrococcaceae; genus Arthrobacter; species Arthrobacter sp. Cr_A7. Next base: position 14,208 of record NZ_JARHXQ010000178.1, read on the forward strand.
TCGCCCAAGCCGCGAAGGTCAAGACCGCGCGGGTACCGATCCTCTCGGTCCTGCGAAACTACCCAGTAAGTGTGCTGCTAACGCTATTCGGGAACGCGTCCGCCGCTGCCGTTGGCTACCTGATCCTTACCTTCATTCTCTCTTACGGCACTGCGCCGAAAATTGGCTACTCCCGTGATCAAATATTGACGATCATCATCATTTCTGGTCTTATCTGGACAGCTTCGATGCCCGTGATGGGGCTGTTAGCCGACCGGTTTGGTCGCTTGAAAATCATGATCACCGGTATCTGTGTTCAATTTCTCGCCGTTCTTGCGTTCTTCCCCCTTTTCAACACTGGCGTCATTGCGCTTGCCATCCTGGCTTGCACCATCGGGCTGGTAGCAAACGCAGCATCGTATGCGTCCTTACCGTCGATGTTCAGTGATCTTTTCCCCACCAACCTCAGATACAGCGGAATCTCACTCGGTTTCCAGTTCGGAGCAATCGTCGGCGGCGGCCTCATGCCCATCATTGCTACCGCAGTTTTCGCTGCGACCGGAAACTCGCTCTTCATCGGTATCTACCTTGCCGCTTTGACTGCTCTTACCGCGTTGGCGATTGTCGTCTCACACTCCAAAGCCGTGACAACAAAAATCGCCAACGCGGAAAGCACTCTCCTGGACGGCGCCCCGGCGACACCGCCACAAGCACCAGTCAGGTGAGCCTTGCACGGGAAAGGAACAAAGCCGCTCAGGGCTTGTATTTCCCAGGTACCCCACTGTCTACGTGCAGTGAACGGGGTGGGGCGGGGCGTTTTCCCTAGGGTAGGCCTAGCGCCAGTCGACTCGTTGCCTTGATGAGCAACCCGACTAATCCGTGGTCTAGGAAGTGAGCTAAGGCAGCCTTCGCCCTCGT
>NZ_JARHXQ010000179.1:0-15284 GCF_029222765.1 Arthrobacter sp. Cr_A7
GAAGCAGCGATGGAAAAGACCGAGTTGTCGGTCCAGATCTCCACGAAGCTCAACCACTCACATGGCGTGACCGGGGCGGAGGCACTGATCCTGCCCACGCTGGGCCGGACGGAAATCGACCGGCAGGAATCCGGACCGCAGTTCGTCTCGGTGGAGGACACGGTCTGTGCCGTGCACGCCTCGCACGGCACCGTGGAACCCGTGGCGCCGGGGCTGCTGTCCGAGGTGGCCATCGTCTGCCGGCTTGCCGCGGCCACGCTGGGGGACCGGACGTCGGCGGACTGGGCCGGATTCGAAAAGGACTACGACCTGATCCGGGACCACATCTCCCACGTGGTGAACGGGTGCGAGGACTACAACCGGAAGATCCGGCAGGAGGGCGGGTTCGTCCTGCCCAACGGGCCCCGCGACTCCCGCACGTTCAACACACCCACCGGCAAGGCCATCCTCACGGTCAATGAGCTGGAGCATGTGGAACGGCCCGCGGGAACCCTGATCCTGCAGACCATGCGCTCGCACGACCAGTTCAACACCACCATCTACGGCCACAACGACAGGTACCGCGGCATCAAGAAGGGCCGTGAAGTGGTGTTCGTGAACCCCGCGGACCTCACCGAGCTGGGCTTTGAGGACGGGCAGCACGTGGACATCCACGGGGTGTATTCGGACGGTGTTGACCGGGTGCTGCGGAACTACCGGGTGGTCTCCTACCCGTCCGCCAGGGGATGCGCCGCGGCGTATTATCCTGAGGCCAACGTCCTGGTCCCACTGGAAAGCGTGGCGGAGGGAAGCCAGACGCCGGCGTCGAAGGCCGTCATCGTCCGGCTCGAGCGCGTGCTTGTCCTGGAAGAGGAGCCGACGGCGGCGGGCTGAGCCGGAAGCTCTGTCGTCCCTTGGTGCAGGAGCCATAACTCCCCGCCTGATGGACTTTTCCCCGTGGCGTCCAGCGGGGATTTGTCCATAAGGCGGGGATTCCTGTTACTGCGCCGTGTCCGCCCAGCCCCGGCTGGCAGGACCGCCGTTGGGGCCGTCGTCGCACAGCTGGAAGGCCACCCGGGCAGCCTTCTCCACGGCAGCGGATGAGGCTTCCCTGGTACCCGCGCTGCCCGTCCCGGCATCCAGCCCGGCTGCGTAGCCCACCAGGAACGTGGTGACCGGCGCCGCGGCGTGGATTACGGAGTCCGCGGACTTCCGGGCCAGGTCCAGGAGCAGTTCGTGGTCCACGTCCATGTCCAGGATCTGCAGTGCCTGGGCCAGCCGGTTGCTCCACTGGTCCAGGACCTGTGCTTCGTCGTCGTTGACTGCCATGTTCTCTCCTTCGTCACGGGCCCGGCGGCATAAAAGACATCTTGCCCACCGGGATTCGATATCCAGTGCCCACGACCCTACAAGGCCTGGGAGCCCACGTCAGCAGAAATAGTCCAGGGCTGTTCCGGGTTATCCTGTGCAAGGGCCGCTACAAAGGAGAAGCCATTGAGTGAAATTACCGTCCGCCACAACGCGGAGCGCCAGCGCTTCGAGATCCTCGATGCCGGAAACGTGATCGGCAAGGCGGCGTACAAGGAGTACGACGGCGGCGGCTCACCACAGCGGATTTTCTACCACACGGTGGTCAACGAGGAATACGGCGGCCAGGGCCTGGCGGGCCAGCTGGCCACGGTCGCCCTGGATGACACCGTGGCGGCAGGCGAGGGCATCGTTCCCGTCTGCCCGTTCATCAAGAAGTTCCTCACCAAGCACCCGGAGTACGCCGGCAGCACCGTCCGGGTCGCCCCGGCCCACCTGGAGTTCCTGGACGCGGCACTCTCGGCGCGCACCCGCTGACGGTTTTCGGCGCGCATCCCGGTTTTCGACCCGCGAATTCCGCTGCGCACCCTGTATCTCGGGCGCGCACGGTAATCTGCGCGGCGACATGTGGTTTCCGTGTCGCCCTTAAGAGGACGCGGCATCCGGCGGCCTCTCAGGAGCCTCCCAATCTCGGATGATTTAATCAGCATCTGTGTGCACTGGGGCGCGCGGTAAGCTGACCGATTTTTGAGTTGTGACAGGAGCACTCATGCCCGTGCACCCAGTGGAGCCCCAGGCTGTGCCGGAAATACGTACCGCCCGCCGCGGACGCAGGAAGCTTGTGCTGCTGTTGTGTGCCGTTGCGCTGGTCATCGTTGCCACCGTGGTCCTTGCCGTGGTTCGCTCGCAACCCTCTGCGAGTACTTCCGTCCCGGTTCCCACGGTCGCGGCGTCGCCCGTGGCCCAGGCACCGGACTCCCTCCGGGACAACGTCGAGTCCATCCTCGAGGAGGCCGGGGACTACCGGATCGGGCTGGCACTGGCCGACGTCTCCGGTGATGCCGCCCTGGCGTTCGGTGACAGCGACGTTTTCGCGGCTGCCAGCACCGCGAAGATCATCACCGCTGCGGCCTACTACCACCTGGTGGAAACGGGGGAAGCAAGCCTCGACGAACCCCTGGGCGACTACGACGCCGCCTTCCAGATGGAAGCCATGGTGAACCAGAGCAACAACGACTCATGGCTGCTGCTGATGGACGCCGTGGGCTACCCGCGCCTCATCGACTACGCCGCGTCCATCGGTGTCACCTACGACCCGGAACAGAATCTCCTGACCCCGGCCGACATGGCACTGGTCCTCAAGCAGCTGTACGCCGGGGACCTGCTCAACGAGGACAACACCGCCGAGCTCCTCAGCTACATGCAGGACACCAACAATGACGACCTCATCCCCGCAGGCTCCCGGGCCGGGATCGATGTGCACCACAAGTACGGGGAGATCGGCGGGGAACTCCACGACGCCGCGCTCCTGACGTACCGCGGCTCCACCTTCGCGCTGGTGATCTACACCGAGAACCCCGAAGGCACCGAAGAGCCCGAACAGGCAGACGCCATCCGCGATCTCACCCGGGTAGTGGAGGACGCCCTGTTCCCGCTGACGCCGGCCGGAAAGTAGCCGCGCCGGGTCATCAAAGTCGCCGGTGGGCAGCGTCGTGCACCAGACTGTTTCCGTGAGCAACAAACCCCGGACTGGCCTGGCCGTCGCCGGACTCAGCCTGGGCACGGCACTGAACCCCTTGAACTCCTCGATGATCGCCGTGGCGCTGGTGGTCCTCCGCGCCGACTTTGGGCTCGACGTTGCCGCGGTCACCTGGGTGGTCACCTCCTTCTACCTCGCCTCCGCCGCGGGCCAGCCGGTGATGGGCAGGCTCGCCGACCGGTTCGGGCCCCGGCGGATGTTCATGCTCGGTATGGCGCTGGTGGCCCTCACCTGCGCGCTCGCCCAGCTGGCCCCGAACTTTGCCCTGCTCTGCGTGGCGCGGGCGGTGATGGCGCTGGGAACGGCCACCGCGTATCCCAGTGCCGTGGTGATGGTGGGTGCCATTGCCCACCGCGCCGGGGTGGAGGCGGCCCGTCCGCTGGGACGGCTCCAGATGGCCAACACGTCGGCAGCCGCCGTCGGGCCCGTCGTCGGCGGACTGCTCGTAAGCCTGGTGGGCTGGGAGGCGCTCTTCCTCATCAACGTCCCGCTCGCGCTGGCCGCGCTGCTCATCGTGCGGCAGGCGGCCCCGCCGGACGAAGCCCGCGAACAGGGGAGCGTTGCGGACCTGCTGCGGGACTCTGACATTCCCGGGATCCTGGCGTTCGTCGCCGCACTCCTGCTGGTGATGATGGCCGCGCTCAACGTCGCACCGGACTACCGCTGGTGGATGCTGGCCGCTGGCACCGGAATTGCCGTGCTGTTCGCCTGGCGGGAGCTGCGGTTCAACCGGCCGTTCCTGGACCTGCGGCTGCTGGGGCGGAACAGGCCGCTGATGCTGGTGTACCTGGGCTTCGCGGTCTTCAGCAGCGTCTACTACTTTGTGTTCTTCGGCCTGCCCCAGCTGCTGCAGGAAGCCGGCGGCTATAACCCCGGCGTGGTGGGCCTGCTGATGCTACCGCTCGCCGCCATGTCCGTGGTGGCCACGCCGTGGGCCGTCCGCGCGATGGGACGGTTCGGCGTGCGGCGCGTGCTGCTCGCCGGCGTCGTCCTGCTGACCGCGGTGGCCGCCCTGATGTGGCTGTTGACCGGGTCGCTGGCCATCCCGCTGGTGGTGGTGCTGACCGCGCTGATGGGGATCCCGTACGGAACGGTGGGCATCGCCTCCAACCAGGGCATGTTCGTCTCCACGAGGCCGCAGGAGCGCGGCGTGGCGGCGGGCATTTACCAGACCTGCCGGTACGTCGGTGCCATCACGGCCACCGTGATGATCGGCGTCTTTGCCAGCGGCGGCGTGGACCAGGGAAGCTGGGCGCGGATGGTCCTGGCCATGCTGGTCCTGTGCGTTGTGACGCTTGGCGTGAGCCTGCTGTGGCGGCAGCACGAACAGTAGCTTCATCGTCCGGCAGCCCCGGACAGGGGGCAGCCGGCGGGTTTATCGTGGAGGTATGGGCAACCCGAAGGTGCAGCTGTACCTCGATATCACCGCGAAAGGCCTGTGCCTGCTGGGCGTGGCGCTGATGATCTTTGGCCAGGGCGGCTGGTTCTACGTGGGCGTCGCCACGGTGGTGCTGGGTGTGCTGTTCATCGGCGGCTCGCTGGTGGCCACCCGCAACCTGCGGCACCGGGGTTGGGACGGCCGGAACCGGCCGTCAGCCGGATAGCCGCCCGCCCCCGTCCCAGCTGTTAGGCCTGGCCTCGAAAACACCTCATCGATTGCTCCGCAAACGCCGTTTTGACACCCCCAAACGGCAATTACGGAGCAATCGATGGGGATTGCGAATCGGGGGCTCCGGAGTCAGGTGTACATCAGCGAGCCGGGCGTGGTCAGCTTCTCGCCGGTTTCGAGCCAGGTCTTGAGGCCGGAGAGGATCATGGGCCAGCCACCGTAGAGCTGCTCGTTGGCGCCTTCGCGGAGGTCGCTGTGGGTGACGGTGAGGCGGCAGGAGTCGCCCACGGGTTCGATGTCCCAGGTGATTTTCGATGTGCCTTCGGCCTTGACGTCCTCACCCCACAGAGCGCGCATGGTCTGGACGAGCCGGCGCGGCGGGTCCACTTCCAGGTTTTCGCCTTCGCCCAGGGGTGCGCCGGCCTTGACGTTGTTCATGGTGAAGCTGCTGCCCGGGGTCCAGTCCGTTTCGATGGTGTTCCCGAACTGGTACTTGCTGCGGATGTTGCTGTCCGTGATGGCTTCCCAGAGCCGTTCCGGAGTGGTCTTGATGTAGATTTCGAAGATCTTTTCCATGGGACTTTCCAATCTGGATTTGAGGTCGCTGAGGCCAGCGGCCCATGGTTCTGCGTATTTGCTGACCCAGCGGTCGTGGACCAGCCGGATGGGTACCGGGTTCAGGAAGTGCAGTTTTTCCCGCCCCCGACGGCGGGTCACCACCAGGCCTGCATCCTCCAGAAGGCGGAGGTGCTTGGCGATCCCGAACCGGGTCATGTCGAAACGTGCTTCGAGCGCACTCAGGGTCTGGCCGTCCTCGCGGAACAGCTCATCGAGCAGGTCCCGGCGGGTGGGGTCGGAGAGTGCCTTGAACACGTCATCCATGCTTCCCATGATAGGTGACCATATAGTCACATATCAAGGGTTTCAGTTTCTGGATGCCAGGTTCTTGTCCCGGTCTTCAAACACCTCGTCGCCGGGGCCTGTGAAGGCGCGGGAACGCTCCACGGCCTCGATGGAGCCGGTGAAGAGCTGGGATTCGTGGGGGTCGGCGGGCGGCCGGGCACCGCTGGCGGCGGGCGAACCCAGCCCGCGCAGGGGTGCCTTGCGCTGGACGGAGGCGCCGGCGTCGGACGCTGCGTGTTCCCAGCGCTGGTGGGGCAGGGCCTGCGGGTGGCCCTGCTGCAGGAAGGTGACCATGGCCTCGCGGATGAGGCAGCGCAGGTCGAAGAGTGCGGCGCTGTCCGCGGCGCTGACCAGAATCCGGACCCGGACGAAGCCGCCGGTGGCGTCGGTGATCTGCAGGACGCCCACGCGCTCGTCCCACAGTTCCGTGCCGGCCAGGACGCGGCGCAGCTCGGCACGCATGTCCTCCACGGGGGCACGCCAGTCGAGGTCAAACTCCACGGTGCCCATCACCTCGGACTGCCGGCGGGTCCAGTTCTCGAACGGGGTGGTGGTGAAGTACGTCGAGGGCAGGATCAGGCGGCGGTCGTCCCAGATGTGGACCACCACGTAGGTGAGGGTGATTTCCTCGATCCGGCCCCATTCCTTCTGCACTACCACCACGTCGTCCACGCGGATGGCGTCCGTAAAGGCGAGCTGCATCCCGGCGAACACGTTCACCAGCGACGTCTGGGCGGCCAGGCCTGCGACGATCGAGATGACGCCGGCGGACGCGAGCAAGCCGGCACCCAGCGCCTGGATGGCCGGGAACGTCAGCATGACCGAGCCGGCGGCGAGCACCACCACCAGGGCCGCCCCGATCCGCCGCGTCAGGATCATCTGCGTGCGCAGCCGCCGGGCTCGCCGGTTATCCGCTACGTCCACGCTGTGCCGGTTCAGCACCACAGCTTCCACGATCAGCAGCACGGCAATGGCCAGCCAGGCGAGCGAACCGATGAGGGCTATCAGCAGCAGATGGTCGACGGCGGCATGCCAGGTTTCGGCGGAGGCCGTCAGCCCCAGCGCTGCGCGGACGCCGATCAGGCACAGCGCCAGCCGCAGGGGCTGGCGCGCCACCCGTGATGTGGCCTGCAGTTCGGGGCGGTTGCGGTTCAGCCGGAGGACCAGCTTGCGCAGCAGCCAGGACAGAACCAGTCCTGCGGCCACCGCCAGGGTCACGGCGATGAAGGGCATGGCGGGATGAAGTAGGTCTAGCATCCTTTAACGTCTACCAAGACGCTGCGCAGTGCTGAAATTTGCGGCGGCGGTGGCGTGTCCGCCCGATTCGACGGTTCCCTGCGCCGTTGATGTTGCCGGACATCGAGTGTGCGGGGATCCGTCTAAACGGGAAGCGAATCGGGCCATCGCGCGGATCAGCGGGCTGCCGTCCTCTTGCCAGCACCCGCTGCTTGGTCAGCCGGGTTGGGCGCGCCCTGCCCGTTAACCACTGCCTTTCCAGCCTTGCCCGCTTCCGTTGGGCCGGCCGGTGGCTGCCCTGCCCACGGCGGCATCGCGGCCGGGCGGGAGGCAGGCGGCCCGGCCGATTCCTTCCCGCTGTGTGGAACCGCGGCAGGAGCCCCCGGCCCGCCATCGGCAGGCGATGCCCACTCCGGGACACGTGGTGCCCCAGCCGGGTCTTGCCCGTTGCCCGCAGGCGGTTCCTTGGCAGGAGCCGGGGCCGAATCAGGAGCAGGTGCCGCCGCCGGGACAGCGGGAACGGTCACCACGGATGCCGCCGTTACAGCAGGAGAAGGGACGACGGCGGGTGTCGGGCCGGGTGCCCCGGATGGGACCGCTGGTGCCGGCGATGCCGGGGCAGGAGGGGAGAACGAGCGGACAATGGTGCTGATGGTCCCTTCAGCCCCGCGCCGCAGGGTGTCATTCCCGGCCGCGGCGCCGCCGGCGATCCCCAGCGAAGCTGCCACGGCAAGCGTGGTGAAGGCAACCCGCTTTTTCCTGGACCTGCGGGACCAGTCCTCGAGGCTGACCACGGCACTTGGGTTCACGCTGGCGGGACTCCCGTCCGACGCCACCGGCCAGCCCATCAGCGCGGCGACCTCGGGCGACGGGGGCGGGACTTCGGTAACCCGGAACTCCCTCAGCCGGAGCAACATCTGCCGCAGCCCGGCGTCGGCCGCCACGTCAGACTCCGCAAGCAGTTCATCCACACAGCGCTCGTCGTCGAGCCGGCGCTCCTGCTGCTTCCTGTCTTTGCTGGCTACAGGCTCGTTACTGGTCATGACTGCTCTTCTCTCAACGAGGGACGGAGTTTCCGGAGCCGGCAAAGGGCCCGGCGCTGCAGCTGCTTGATGGCTCCGGGAGTCTTGCCCATGATTTCCGCGGTTGCTTCGACGGACAGGTCCGCGACGATCCTCAGCGCGATGACCTCCTGCTGGTCGTGCTGCAGGGTCCCGAGCAGTGCCATCACCTGCGCCGAACCTTCCGCCTCCAGCAACTGGTCCTCAGCCGAATCGCAGCACCGCGGATCGGCGTCGGCGTCGTAGCCGGTGGTGGGCGGGGCCTTGAGCCGGCGCCGGTGCTCGTCCACGTAGCGGGCGTGGGCGATGGAAAAAACCAGGGACTTGATTCCTTTCAGCCCGCCCCGTACGCCCGGAAGCTGGGGGTAAAGGGCCAGGAAGACCTCCTGCGTCATGCCTTCCGGATCTTCCACGTCGCGTGCCCGCAGGTAGTTGAGGATTGCAGGCGAGAACTCGCGGTAGGCATCACAAAAGATGCCCTGGTCGGCCTGACCGGGCGTCGCTGCCTCATGTTTGACCTTGTGCATCCGCCCCCCTGCGGCAGATGCCCTTGCGGGCACCGTGGGGATGGCTCCGGGCCGGGACAAGCAATTTGTCCCGGCGCCGGATGCCGTTCCTGCTGACAGGCTACCGCTGTCCGCCGCCGGGGTGGGCGGCGGAGTTCTTGGCTGCGTTGTTGGACTGCTGTCCAGCGCCGTTGGAGCCTGCTGCCGGCCCTTGGCGCTGGTCCTTTGCCGGCTGTTCCTTCACCTGCTGCTGTTCCACCGGCTCTTCGACGGCATCGCCCTCAGGGGTTTCTCCGGTGCCGTCCGCCTCGTCCTCCGGAGCGGAAACAGTGGCGCAGTACGAGACGATGCCGCTCTCACCGCCGGCAGCCTCCGCCAATGCTGCGTACGCGGTGGAGGTGGAGTTCAGGCCGCCGTTGGAGTAGGCGTTGCAGAGGCCCACCGCTGCCGGGCCAGTGGCGTCGGGTCCCACTGGAACAGAGGCGGGAGACTCATCCGGCTCCTCAGTCTCTGTGGGGGACGGGCTCGGCGAAGCCGTTTCAGTTTCTGTCGGAGTAGGCTCCGGGGACTCTGTTTCGGTGGCTGTGGGGCTGGGCTCCGGAGAGTCGGTTTCGGTTGCCGTGGGGCTGGGCTCCGGAGACTCCGTTTCCGTCACTGTGGGGCTCGGCGACGGTGATTCGGCCATCACCCCGGGACTGTCGGAGTGCGATTCTGCGATAGCCGCGACACCCGTACCGCCCACCACCAGAGCGCCTGCGGCGAGCACGGTTGCAGCGAGCTTGTTGCCGGAATATGTAAAGAAAGACATCTGATCCTCCGTTGACGAATTTTATGGATTGCGATCAACTTGCGGTTTTCCCCCCGCACTTTCTGAATCGAAATTCGGGTCATAAAGGTTACGGGTTGACGAGAATCTTTTGACTAATCTGTCACTTCTTCGGTGAAGACGTTCCGCCTGGAGCTGTGCCTGGGTTAGTTCACCGGCTCCTTCACGGGCCGCGGCTCCAGCCAGACCCGCTCCCGCGGACCCGGCGGGTACGCGTACTTCTTGCCCGCCAGGGTGATCACCAGCGCGGCGACAACCGGCAAGGCAGCCGCAACGGGGACCAGCAGCGCCCCGCCCGTCACAAGCGCAGCCGAGCCGTACAGTGCACCGATGGTGATGCCCAGCTGGATGGTGAGCACGGTGAGGCCGTTGGCTGCCTCCCGGTATTCCCCGCCCGCACGCAGGATGGCCGACTGGTTGTAGATGCCGATCGCGCCCAGGCCCGCACCCCAGACCGTCATCAGCGCCAGCGCCACCGGAAGGTTGCCCACTGCCAGCGGCAACAGGAACATCGACAGGGCGATGGCCGCCGTCGTGATCAGCAACGAACGGCGCGGATGCGAATCCACCGTGAGGCCCGCCACCCAGATGCCCAGCAGGCCGGAGGCGCCCAGCACCGTGAGGGAGAGGCTGATGGCGTAGTCGGGCAGCGCCGCTTCGCGGATGAACGGCGCAATGTAGGTGAACAGTGCGAAGTGGGCCAGGACCAGCAGCGGCCACGCGATGGCCACCGACTTCACGCCCGGTTCGGCGATGGCGCGGCGAAGCGACGGGCGGACGGCGTCGGAAATGCGCTGCACCCGCGGCAGGAGGAAAAACGCCAGGACCGTCAGGAGCAGCCCGAAACCGGCAAGCACCAGGAACGCCGCACGCCAGCCGAGCAACCCGCCCAGTGCCGTACCCACCGGCGCGCCGATGGCCAGGCCCAGGCTGTTGCCGCTGAACACGATCGCCAGGGCCTTGCCCACCTTGTTCGGCGGGACCACCCTGGTGACGAACGGGGCCATGGTGGTCCACAGCAGCCCGTGCGCCAGCCCGCCCACCAGCCGGGCGACGATCGCCGTCGTGAAGTCCGGTGCAAGCCCCACCCAGGCGTTGCTTGCCGCGAACGTCAGGACAAGGCTGACCAGCAGTGCATGCCGGGGAATGCGCGCCAGCAGCCGCGCGGCCGGAACCACGGTCACCACAATGACGGCGGCATATGCGGCCGCCAGGTAACCGGCAACCGGCTCGGACACGTTCAGGCCGGCGCTGATCTGCGGCAGCAGCCCGGACGGGAGGAGTTCGGTGGTGATGGCGGTGAAGGCGATGGTGGCCAAAACAACCATCGCGGCGTACGGGAAACGGGCAGGCGCCGGCGCGGAAATCGCGGAAGACATGGGGAAGGAATCCATTCAAGGGGGAGGGTTGGAACGCCGCTCGCTGGCCGGACAATTCCTCCCTTAAATTTACAGGATCGGAGGGCCTGTCACACACATGACAAGCCCTCCCCGCGTCCGCAGAGTGGGCAAGGCAACCGTCCCCCGCAGGGCACAAAGTACGTTTGGTAGCGGAAGTAATTGCCGGTGGCGAAAAGGCCCGGCTTCGCAGCCAAGGGAAGGCGACATGGACGTTTTTGGACCCGCACTGGACATGATTGTGGTGGCGGCGTGACCGGCCGGCTGCGGGTGTGCCTGCCCGACCAGAAGCTGCTGGACGCGCTGGAGCCCATGGACGGCGTCGACTTTGTCCTCTGGGACCTCTCCGGCCCGGCACCCGAGGGCCGGCTCGACCTGCTGGTTCCGGGCTATATGGGGAAGACGGCGGCGCTGGCCGCGCTTGAGGGCGTGGACGTCGGGCTGGTCCAGAGCCAGTCGATCGGGTACGACGGCGTCGCGGACGTCCTGCCGGACGGTTGCGTTTTCGCCAACGCGGCGGGGGTCCACGAGACATCGACGGCGGAGCTTGCGTTGGGCATGATGATCGCCAGCCAGCGGGGAATCCCGGACTTCGTCCGGAACCAGGCCAGCGGCACCTGGGATAACACCCAGCGGCCCAGCCTGGCCGACCGGCGCGTGCTGCTCGTGGGTTACGGGGGAGTGGGCAAGGCCATCGAGGCGCGGCTGCTGCCCTTCGAAGCCGAGGTGACGCGGATGGCCAGCCGGGAGCGCGAAGACTCCAACGGGACGATTCACGGGATCGATGCGCTGTACGAGCAGCTGCCGCTCCACGAGATTGTGGTGGTCAGCGTTCCCTTGAGCGAAGAGACCCAGCAGCTGGTGGACGCGAAGTTCCTGGCCGCAATGCCGGACGGCGCCCTGCTGGTAAACGTGGCCCGCGGGCCGGTGGCTGACACCGAGGCGCTGCTGGCCGAAACCTCCACCGGCCGGCTCCGCGCAGCCCTGGACGTCACGGACCCGGAACCGCTGCCCGCCGGCCACCCGCTGTGGACCACACCCGGCGTCCTGATCACCCCGCACGTGGGCGGTGCCAGCTCGGCGATGTTCCCGCGGATGGTCCGGCTTATCCGGAAACAGATCGGGCTGCTGCTTGAGGGCAAGGAGCCGGTGAACGTGGTGCTGGGGGGAACGTCCTCCAGCTGACAGCAACGCGGAGTCACTCCTTGCCCAAACTTGAGTGATTATTGGGCGAAAAGTGACTCGCGTTGCCTGTTCAGGGGTGGCCCCGGCTCCTAAGCTGGGGCCATGTCCACTTATGAAGTCCGCCGCAGCGCGGTCATTCCTGCCTCTGCCGAAGAGATTTTTCCGCTGGTCAACAGCTTCCACGAGTGGACGGCCTGGTCCCCCTGGGAGAACGTGGACCCGGGCATGAGCCGGCGCTACTTCGGCGCCGACTCCGGGGTTGGGGCGGGCTACGAATGGAGCGGCAACCGCAAGGCCGGAAGCGGAACCATGGAGATCGTGGAGTCCGTGCCGTCACGCGAGATCAAGGTCCGGCTGCAGTTCACCAAACCCTTCAAAGCGCTGAACCCCACGTCGTTCACCTTCACTCCGGCGCCCGGCGGCACGGAAGTCACATGGCGGATGACCGGCGAGAACAAGGGCCCGGCCAAGCTGTTCGCCCTCTTCATGAACATGGACAAGCTGGTGGGCTCGGACTTCGAACGCGGGCTCAAATCCCTGTCCTCCGCAGTGGCCGCCAAAAAGAGCTGAGCCTGGCCGTGGGCGTCGTTGACGATGCGCTGGCAGACCTGCCCGAGCCGGACCGAGGCTGCCTGCAGCACGTGGTGGGCATCGCCCGGGCGGTGGCTCCGGACACTACGGAGGGGATGAGTTACGGCATGCCTGCCCTGAAGCTGGACGGGAAGCCCCTGGTGGGAGTGGTTGCCGCCGCCAAGCACCTCTCGATCTTCCCGTTCTCGCCCGCCGTCGTGGAGGCGGTTGCACACCGGCTCGAGGGTTTCTCCCTGTCCAATGGAACCATCCGCTTCACGGCCGCCCATCCCTTGCCGGACGACGTCGTGGAGGAAATCGTCCGGCTGCGGACGGCGGAGATCAGGAAGTAGTTAACGTTCGACGGCGGCACACGCCACCTAGGGCACCTCGCCTAAGGTGCCGTGAGGGCGGACGTCCGGCCGCCGTCGTCGTACGTTCCTTGGATGGCGGGCCTTAGACGGCGGGCTCGCGCTTCCCCTTGAACGCGACGCGGAGGGCGCCGCGGAAGGTCAGCCGGCTCCTCCGGCTGACCACGATGACGGCGGCCAGCCCGGTGAGCAGGACCACGACGCCGCCGAACGCTACGGCCCAGCGCGCCCCGAATTCACTGCCGATCCAGCCCATCAGGGGCGCGCCCACGGCGGTTCCGCCCTGCAGGATGGCAAGGTACAGGGCCAGCACGCGGCCGCGGAACTGTGGTTCCACCGAGAGCTGGATGCTGGTGTTGCAGCTGTTGAGGAACGTGATGGACGCCAGGCCCACCGGAATCAGCACGGCGGCGTAGAGCCAGAACGACGGCGAGACGCTGCCCAGCACCGTGAAGGCACCGAGGCCCAGCGCGCCGCCCAGGAGGAAGCGCAGCCGCGGGCCGGCCCGCCGCGCCGCGAGGAGGGCGCCGGCCAGGGTGCCGACGGCCATGATGGAGCCGAGGAGGCCGAACTCGCCAGCCCCGACGCCGAATTCCGTGGTGGCCATCAGCGCGTTGGTGATGGGGAAGTTCATGCCGAACGCACCCAGGATGCCCACCAGGACCATGATCAGCATCAGGTCGGGGCGGCCCCGCACGTAGTTGATGCCCTCGGCCACCTGGTGTTTGCCGCGCCCGGCCTGGGCGGCGGGAGCCAGTTCGGAGGTCCGGATGAGGAACAGCGAGATGATGACGGCGGCGTAGCTGGCCGCGTTGAGCAGGAAGACCGGGCCGGTGCCCACCCAGGCGATGAGGACGCCGGCGATGGCAGGGCCGGTGAGCCGGGCGGTGTTGAAGGACGCGGAGTTCAGCGCGACGGCGTTGGAGATGTTGTCCTGTCCCACCAGTTCGGAGACGAAGGCCTGCCGCGCCGGGGCATCGATGGCGCTGGCGATGCCCAGGCAGAGGGCGGCCAGGTACGCGTGCCACAGCTCGGCGGTGCCGGTGACCACCAGGAGCCCGATCGCCAGCCCGGTCAGGCCCATGGCCAGCTGGGTCCAGAGCAGGATGATGCGTTTGCGGTAACGGTCGGCCAGCACGCCGCCGTAGGGGCCAAGCAGCAGCATGGGCAGGAACTGCAGGCCGGTGGTGATACCGACGGCGGCACCGTCGTGGTTGGTGAGGACGGTCAGGACCAGCCAGTCCTGGGCGATCCGCTGCATCCAGGTGCCGATGTTGGACACCAGTGCGCCGCCGGCCCAGATCCGGTAGTTGCGGTTTTCGAGGGCGCGGAACATGGCGCTCATCGGCCGCTCATCTCCTGCATGATGTGCGCGGCGCGGCTGAGGATGGCCCGGTCTTCCTCGCTGAGGCGTGCCACGCGCTGGGCCAGCCAGGCGGTCCGCTGGCTGCGGGCTTCGGCCAGGACGTCCTTGCCGGCGGCAGTGATGTCCACCTGGACCTGGCGGCCGTCGTCCGGATGCGCGGACCGGGTGACAAAGCCCTGGTCGGCGAGGGCGTTGACGATGCGGGTCATGGACGGGGCCTGCACGTGCTCGCTCTCGGCCAATGCGCGCAAGGTCCTGGGGCCGTCGCTGTTCAGGACGGCCAGCACGGTGTATTGGCCGGGGGTGATGACTTCACCTGTTGCCTCAACGCGGAGCCGGCGGGATGTGCGCATCACGGCGGTGCGGAGGTCGATGGCCAGGGTGTCCGGCGTGACGGGTTCTGCTGGCGGATTCTTCGTTGTGGTGGCGGTCATGGGTGCGGGTGCGCCTCCTGGCGATAATGCTTAGCACTGCTAATTAGTTCTGCTAACGATTATGCTCCCGCGGTGGCGGGTCGGCAACCGGTTCCGGGGTAATGCGATGTACGCGACACTGGAAGACCCGAACGAAAGCAGGACTCCTTGATCACTCTCAAGCAGGACGCGGACGGCTTCATCCGCATGAGCCGGCACTATCCCGCCGGCGTCCGCATCAGGATCGAGTTCACCGATGGCAGCGCCGGTGAGTTCTCCGGCCGCACCCTCAACGAGGCCTACGACGCCGCGCTCGCGGAATTCCGTGCGGGGAACAACCTCGACGCAAAGGGCTATGACCGGACGCCGGCTGCCCGGAAAGCCTCGGGCAACAGGATCGATTTCGTACCCGTGCATCCCGGGCTGGGGGAGTAGGCGCAGCAGGCCCGCCTGCTGTGCTGCAGCACACAGAAGTTAATAACGACGGCGTGTGGCCGCCAGGGTGGGCCTGCGGGCCGTCCCGCCCCGTCATTCCGCGGGTTTCAAGCTCCCGGGGCGGCGATTTGCGGTGGGGTTGTGGGGCGTGTATTGTTTTCTGAGTCGCCGCCGCTGATGCGGAAAGATAGCGGCCAACCCCCCTTGATGAACGGCCTGAAAATGGTTCGCTTTTGAGCGTGCCGGTTTTGGGTGGGGCTGGTTTGTGGGAGCTGGGAATCGCGGAAACGCTGGTTTGCAAAGCTTCCGGGGATCGGGTAAGTTTGGAAAGTTGCTCCGGAGCGAGCCGCGGCCTTGAAA
>NZ_JARHXQ010000017.1:0-607 GCF_029222765.1 Arthrobacter sp. Cr_A7
AAGGGCAGCAACGAGGAAGACGACGAAGTGGATGGGA
This sequence comes from Arthrobacter sp. Cr_A7, assembly GCF_029222765.1. Lineage (NCBI taxonomy): Bacteria > Bacillati > Actinomycetota > Actinomycetes > Micrococcales > Micrococcaceae > Arthrobacter > Arthrobacter sp. Cr_A7. The sequence goes on from NZ_JARHXQ010000017.1 coordinate 38, forward strand.
TCCACACCGGAAGACACGGCTGCGGGCATGAGCACCGGTGTGCAAAGCAGGATAGCTGCAACTTTGTCCATCACGGTTCCGATGATGATCAGGATCAGGCCGATCAGCAGCATGACGATGGTGGGGTCAGTGCTGACGCTCAGCAGCCAGCTGCTGACCTTTGCCGGCAGCCCGTCAATGGTGAAGATGTAGGAGGCGACGCCGGCGATCATGGCGATGAGCAGGATGGTGCCGGTGGTGAGGCCGGCGTCCACGATCATCTTGGGCATCTGGCGCCACTTCATGTCCCGGTAGACGTAGATGCCGACCAGCAGGCTGTAGAAGACGGCGACGGCGGCCGCCTCCGTGGGCGTGACGAGGCCGCTGAACATGCCCACCAGGATGATCACCGGACCGCCCATGGCCGGGATTCCCCCGAGGACGATCCTCAGGCCCTTCTTGAAAGGCGTCCTTGAGACCTCGCCGTAACCGTGGCGTGCCGACAGGAAGAAATTCACCAGCATCAGGACGAGGATCAGGACAATGGACGGCCCGAATCCTCCCGCGAGTGCCGCGCCTACCGACACGTTC
>NZ_JARHXQ010000180.1:0-11640 GCF_029222765.1 Arthrobacter sp. Cr_A7
GAAGGTGCCCGGCCGTTGCCAGCGGTACGCAGAAACGCCGCCCTCCGGGTGGGAGGACGGCGTTTGAGGCTGATGAAATATGAGGTGCTGTTACACCCTGCGGTGGCTGCGGTTGGTGATTGCGCCGTAGACCAGCAGTACGACGATGGAGCCGAGAATGGCCAGCAGCCACGTACGGATATCGAAGAATTCCGCCAGTCCGCCGCCAAAGATCAGCGAACCGATCCAGCCGCCCAGAATGGCGCCGACAACGCCAAGGACCATGGTTACCACCCAGCCTCCGCCCTGACGACCCGGCAGGATTGCCTTCGCGATGGCTCCGGCGATCAGGCCCAAAATGAGAAATCCGAGAATGCCCATGTTGTCACTCCTTAATCAGTAAGTTGTGCCGGGCCCCCATTTCCGGTGTCCTAATTCAATCAGCGTGCTTACTTCTCTGCAAGGCTTTGTTTATCACAGGATGACTGTCACTTTGCCTCAAGGAATGCCGATCATTTACCGTGTGAACCCGCACAAATGCGCGCCTTCGATAGGATTGGGTGTCCCCGCAGCAGACCAAGGAGCCCGGCATGTCCAGCCAGCAAACCGTCCGGCCACGTGCCATCTTCCTCGACATCGACGGCACGTACGCGGACCACGGGCTGGCACCTGCAGCGCACGTTGAGGCTGTCCGGACAGCACGCGCGCTCGGCCACCTGGTTTTTGTCTGCACCGGGCGGCCGCTGTCCATGGTTCCCGGCCACATCCTCGAAACGGGCTTCGACGGCGTCATCACCGGGGCCGGTGCCCGCGTGGAGCTCAACGGCGAGATCCTGAAGGACACCCGCTTTGAGCCGGACCTGGCCGCCCGCCTCGTGGAAACGCTGGATGCCCATAAGGCCGCCTACATACTGGAAGCACCGGAGGCGCTGCATGGCCGCACGGGGGTTGACCAGCGGCTGAGGCAGGTGCTGGGTCCTGTGTTCGCCGGCCGGCCACGGCACGACGGAGTCCTCAGCACTGATGTAGATCCGCTTGAGGACATCCTGGGGCCTATGCAGTACAGCGACGACCTGCGTTCCGCCTCGTTCGCCAAAATTTCCTGCTTCGACTCGCCGGTGCCGCTGGCAGAACTCCTGGACACCTTCGGCCCGGAGGTGGGCCTGATCCCCAGTTCCCTCTCGGCGCTGGGCGACCGTGCCGGCGAGATCTACATGGCCGGGACCCACAAGGCGGTGGGCATCCAGGTGGTGGAAGCCCGTCTCGGGCTGGACCGGGCGGACATCGTGGCCATCGGCGACAGCGCCAATGACATCGAAATGCTGGAGTATGCGGGAATTGGGATTGCCGTTGAAGGCGGGCACCCGGACGTGCTGGCTGTCGCTGACAGGTTCACTCCCGGCCCGGCCGGCAATGGTGTGGCACTGGCCTTTGCCGAACTGGGACTCCTGGGCTGACACGCCAGGGTCAGCGGGCGGCAGCCTCCGCCGGTTGGACCATCGGTGCTGCAGGCGAGGTGCCCAGGCCGCGCACCAGCCAGCCTTCCGCCTGCCAGGCAGCGGCGTCCAGCGTGTTGCGCGCATCCAGCACCACCCGCCGTCGGACCAGCGAAGCGGCCGCTGCCGGGGAGAATCGGCGATAGTCGTCCCACTCGGTGAGGAGCAGCACCAGTTCGGCGCCCTCGAGCGCGCGCTCGGTGGAGGCTTCGAAGCGCAGCCGCGGGTAGCGCCGCCAGGCATGGTTCACGGCTTTCGGATCCGTCACCGTCACATGCGCGCCGGCGGCAGCCAGCCGGTCTGCCACATCGAGGGCGGGCGAGTCACGGATATCGTCCGTGTCCGGCTTGAACGAGGCGCCGAGGACCGTGACGGAGCGGCCGGCGAGGCTGCCACCGCAGAGCTCTGCGGCCAGTCCAACGGTCCGGGTGCGCTGTCCCAGATTCACCGAGTCCACCAGCCGCATCCAGTCCTCCACCGCTGTAACGCCATGGTCTGCGGCCTGGCTCCGGAAGCTGCGGATGTCCTTGGGCAGGCAGCCGCCGCCGAATCCCAGCCCGGCGTGCAGGTACCGGCTTCCGATCCGCGGGTCCAGTCCCATCGCCTCGCTGAGTTCCGCAACGTCCGCACCGGAGGCGTCGCACAGCTCGGCCACGGCGTTAATGAAGCTGACCTTGGTGGCCAGGTACGCATTCGCCGCCGACTTGATGAGTTCCGCGGTGGCAAAGTTGCAGACAAGCCGCGGGATCCCTGCCCGGAGCAGGGGCTCGTACACGGCGTCCAGCGCGGCCGTGACCCCAAGCGGCGCTCCCGACGACGGGCCGAAGGCAGCGGCGCGGCCGCCCTCCACGCCATAAACCAGGCGGTCGGGAACCAGTGAGTCCTTCACGGCTGTACCCTGCCGGAGGAATTCCGGGTTCCATCCCAGCCGCACGTCCGGGCGCGGGGACAGCACACCGCGGAGCATCGCCACGGTGCCGACGGGCACCGTGGATTTGCCGACGACGACGGCGCCCGCGGCCAGGTGCGGCAGCAGGGCTTCCGTTGCGGAGACCAGGAAGGTGAGGTCGGCGGCGTCGGACGTTTTGTCTTGGGGGGTGCCCACGCAGAGGAAGTGGACCTGTGCGCCCTTGGCGTCCGCCATGTCGGTGGAGAACCGCAGCCTTCCGCTGGCCCGCCCGTCCTGGAGGAGTTCGTCCAGGCCGGGTTCGTGGAACGGGGCTACACCGCCGCCCAACTGGCTGACCTTGGCCGGATCGACGTCGACGCCCACCACGCTGTGGCCCATGGATGCCAGGGTGGCGGCGTGGACGGCGCCCAGGTAGCCGCAGCCGATGACGGAAATTTTCATTGGATTGCCCCTGCCCGTGAACCCGATCCATGTGCTGCCGGCCTGTCCGCCATCACGTCCGTATAGTGCCCCACCAAATCGGCGCACAGCGCCGGCCAAGTCCTGTTCTGAACAGACGCATGGGCAGCGGCCGCGAACGCCCGGCGCTTGGCGTCATCGCCCATGAGGTCCAGCACCCGGGCACGCATTCCTGCAAGGTCGCCGGGTTCGTAGAGCCAGCCCGTCCGGGAGTTCTCGACCAGGTCCAGGGGTCCGCCGCGGCCGGTGGCCACCACGGGCACGCCCGATGCCATGGCTTCCTGGATGGTCTGGCAGAACGTTTCGAACTCGCCCGGGTGGACGAACAGGTCGAAGGACGCAACGGTGCGTGCGAGCTCGTCGCCGCCCAGGAAACCGGTGAAAACGGCGTCCGGCAGCGCATCTTCCAACGCTGCACGCTGGGGCCCGTCTCCCACGATCACCAGCCTGGCGTTCGGCACTCCGGCCAGGGCGGCCAGGTCCTCAACCTGCTTTTCCACGGCAAGCCTGCCCACATAGCCGATGATCCGCTGACCGCCGGGCGCCACCGCAGCCCGCCACCCGTCGTCGCGCTTTTCCGGTGAGAACCGGGCGGTGTCCACGCCGCGGCGCCACATCTGCACCCGGGGAATGCCGCGGCCGCGCAACTGGTTCAGCGCGAACGTTGAGGGCACCAGGGTGCGGGAGGCAAGCAGATGGATGTTTTCCACCCGGTTCCAGGCCCAGTTCTCCAGGAACGGGACCCCGTACCGGGCGGCATAGCTGGGGACCTCTGTCTGGTAGATGGCCACCGTGGGGATACCAAGCTGGTGGGCCGCCTGGGCCGCCCGCCAGCCGAGGACGAACGGCGACGCCAGATGGACCACGTCCGGTGCGTAGTCGGCAAGGATTCGCTTGACCCGGTACACACCGCCCATCGCCACGCGAACGTTCGTGTATCCCGCCAGCGGGACGGCGGGAAGCCGGTGGATGTGTGCGCCCTTGACCTGGTCCGGCGCCTCCCCGTCCTGCGTGGACGGTGCAATGACCAGGACGTCGTCGCCCCGTTCCTGCAGGTGGTCAAGCACCCGCAGGATGGAATGTGTCACCCCGTTCATCAGTGGCAGGAATGATTCAGCAACAATTGCGATCCTCACCCCTCCACGCTGGGCGCCGGGCCTGACACGGCGGGGGAGAAGGCGTTACCCCGAGGGAAAGGTTGGGTGAACAGGAAGGGCGCCGCCTGGGCGTGCCAGGCCGGCCAAGGGCCCGGGCGGAACTGCCGCGGATGCCGCCCCAGCACAGATCGGTTACGAATGCCTGCACCGGCCCCTGATTCTATTGACGGCGCTGGTGGGCGGTCTTATGATTCAAACCACGTAGGAGTTCTGAAACGATTCATTCCAAGCTCGTAAACCTCGAAGGCGCGGTTACTCTATGCAGCAAACTCCGAATGCACATGCGGTTCCCGGATCTGGGGAACGGCCGCAGGAGACAGTGCTTTCGCTGACCCACGCCGCCAAGACATTCGGCCCGGTGGTCGCACTGGCGGACGGCACCATTGAAATCCGGGCCGGGGAAATCCACGCCCTAGTGGGGGAAAACGGTGCCGGCAAATCCACGCTGGTGAAGATCCTCGCCGGCCTCCACCACCCGGACTCCGGGGACTTCCGGCTCAGTGGGGAGCCTGTCCATTTCCGGAACGTGGCCGAGAGCAAGGCAGCCGGAATATCGGTCATCTACCAGGAGCCCACGCTGTTCCCGGACCTGACGGTCGCGGAAAACATCTTCATCGGCCGGCAGCCGAAAGGGCGCTCGCGGCTCATCAGCCGCAGCGAGATGAGGCGCCAGGCCGCGGAACTGTTCAGGCGGCTGGGGGTCCCCATCGATCCGTCCAGGGTGGCAGAGGGACTCTCCATCGCGGACCAGCAGATCATTGAAATCGCAAAAGCCATTTCCCTCGATGCGAAAGTCCTGGTGATGGACGAGCCCACCGCCGCGCTCAGTGGGGTGGAAGTGGACAGGCTCTTCGCCGTGGCCCGCGCCCTGCGGGACAAGGGGACCGGAATCCTTTTCATCTCGCACCGTTTCGACGAGGTGTTTGACCTCTGCGACCGGATCACCGTCACGCGGGATGGCCGGTACATCGCCACCCACCGGACCGCCGACGTCACGGTTGAACAGATTGTCCGCGAGATGGTGGGCCGCGATATCGCCACGCTGTTTCCCAAGGCGGAGGCGGAGATCGGCCACACGGTGCTTAAAGTCGAGGGGCTCAGCAGTGCCGGGGTTTTCCGCGACATCAGCTTCGAGGTCCGCGCCGGCGAAATTGTCGCCTTGGCCGGACTGGTGGGGGCAGGCCGCACCGAAGTTGCCCGCGCCGTGTTCGGGATCGACCCCTACGATTCGGGGCGGATCGAAGTGGAAGGCAAACCCTTGAAGGTGCGCGATCCGCAGGCCGCCATCGCGGCCGGCCTCGGGTTTGTCCCGGAGGACCGCCGCAAGCAGGGGCTGGTGATGAACCTGTCGGTGGCCCGCAACGTCACCCTGACGCTTCGGGAAAAATTCCTGACGGCCGGACTCATCAATGGTGCCAAAGAGCGCCGCGCTGCCCAGGAGTGGAGCAAGCGCCTGCAGGTCAAGGCCGGTTCCCAGGAGCACGCCGTCTCCACCCTCTCCGGCGGGAACCAGCAAAAGGTGGTGCTCGCCAAATGGCTGGCCACGGACCCCCGGCTGCTGATCATCGACGAACCCACGCGTGGCATCGACGTCGGCACCAAGAGTGAAGTCCACCGGCTCATCTCAGACCTGGCAGTGCGGGGGATCGCTATCCTGATGATCTCGTCCGAACTGCCCGAGGTCCTGGGCATGGCGGACCGGGTCTTCGTCATGCGCGAGGGCCGCATCACAGCCCACCTGGACCGTGCTGCCGCCGATCCCGAATCCGTTATGCACGCCGCAACATCATCCACGGGAGTGACGGAATGAGCTCCACCATCGACCACCGGGAACCAGGCACGACGGCGGTGCGCGCCGGCGGAGGCGCGCTTGGCTCCGTGCTGCGGCTGCGTGAGCTTCCCGTCCTGATTGCGCTGGCCCTGCTGGTGCTGGTCACGTACCTGAACAACCCGCTGTTCCTGTCGCCGCAGGGGGTCAAGGACCTCCTGTTGAACGCAACCATCATCATGATCCTCGCGGCGGGGCAGACCCTGCTCATCATCACGCGGAACATCGACCTCTCGGTGGGCTCCATGCTGGGGCTGGTCGCCTTCGGCACGGGGTCCATCTTTGCGGCGATGCCGGACCTGCCCATCTTCGCCGTCCTCGTCGTCGGGATGGCCTTCGGTGCGTTGCTCGGATCCATCAACGGGCTGCTGGTGACCGTGGCCAAGGTACCGGCGCTGGTCATCACCCTCGGCACGCTCTACGTGTTCCGGGGCCTCAACAACGCCTGGGCCGGGGGCAAACAGTACTTCGCCGGAGACCGGCCGGAAGCCTTCGGTGCCCTGTCCGTGGACACCGTGCTCGGATTCCCCATCATCACCCTGCTGGCTATCGCGGTGGTGGTTGCCGTGGCGGTCTACATGGCCGGGACGCGCCCCGGCAGGGACCTGTACGCCATCGGCTCGGACCCCGACGCTGCCACGGTCTTCGGCATCAAGGTATCCAAGCGGGTGTTCCTGGCGTTCCTTGCCAACGGCGCGCTCGCAGGCCTGGCCGGAGTGCTCTACGCCAGCCGCTTCAACTCGGTGGGGGCAACCACCGGAACCGGCATGGAACTGGACGTCGTTGCGGCGGCGGTGGTGGGCGGCGTCGCCATCTTCGGCGGCAGCGGAACCGTTGCCGGCGCCGCCCTGGGTGCACTGCTCCTGACCACCATCACCAGCTCCCTCACCGCCTTGCGGGTCGACAAGTTCTGGCAGCAGGCGATTGTGGGCATCCTCATCCTCACCGCCATCATCATCGACCGCCTGGCCAGCCTTCGGACAGCGAAGAAACTGCGGATAAGCGAGGCACGCAATGTCTGAAACCACCACCCCCAGGAGCAAACCGGCGCCGGCCGCGGCGCTCGCAGACAGCACCAGGCCGCTTGCGGACGAGCCGAAGGGCAGGACAGGGGCAGCCCGGATCCTGGCCAGCCGCGACGCCATCACCATCTACGCCCTCCTGGCGTTCCTGGTCTACGCAGCCATCGCCATCCCGCGGTTCGCCTCCCCGGTCACCACCGGCTTCCTGCTCCTGGATGTCATACCGGTGCTGCTCATCGCGATGCCCATGACGCTGATCATCATCACGGGCGAGATCGACCTTTCGGTGGCCAGTACCGCCGGGCTGACCAGCGCCCTGATGGGTGTCCTGTGGGCGGGCGGGATGGACATCTGGCTGGTGCTCGCCATCTGCCTGCTCGCAGGAACGGCAGCAGGCATGTTCAACGGATTCCTGATCGCCGTCCTGGGCCTGCCGTCACTGGCAGTCACCATCGGAACCCTGGCCCTGTTCCGTGGACTCGCCCTGGTGGTGATCGGCGACAACGCCGTGGCCAACTTCCCAAAGGAACTGACCGCCTTCTTCACCTCCAAGCTGGGCGGGACGGGCATCCCGACGGTGATGATCGGCGTCGTCCTTGTCATGCTGTTTTTCGGCATCCTGCTGCACTTCACGCCCTTCGGACGCGGTCTCTACGCGATGGGTTACAGCAAGGAAGCCGCCACGTTCGTGGGCATCAAGGTGGCACGCAGCAAGTTCTGGCTGTACGTGGCATCGGGCGTGGTTGCATCCCTGGCCGGAATCTATTGGACGCTGCGGTACACGAGCGCCCGCAGCGACAACGCCTCCGGCCTGGAACTCGCCGTGATCGCCGCCGTCCTCCTGGGCGGCGTGTCCATCTTCGGCGGCAAGGGGACCATTCCCGGTGTCATCGCCGGCGTCCTGCTGATCGGCACCCTCAACTACGCCCTGCGCCTGGGACGCGTGTCCGACGTCGTCCTGATCACCGTGACCGGACTGCTGCTCATCGCTTCCGTGGTGGCTCCCAGCATTGGGTCGGGCATCAAGGAGTGGCGGCACACCCGGCGGGTCCGCCGCAGCTTTTCCCGGGACACCGGCGGAGGCGGCACAGCCCCTCACCGCGTCCAAAAAACCGACCGCACCAAGGAGAAGGAAAACAATGATGTTTAACCGCAAAAACACCGGACTCGGCGGGCGCATGGTCCCGCTGGTCACCCTGACCGCTGCGGCGCTCGCCTTGACAGGGTGCGCCGGCGGTGGGGGGACCCAGGGGGAGACCTCCGCCCCCGTCGAGGAGCAGAAGATCACGTTCATTCCCAAGCAGTTGAACAACCCGTATACGGACGTTGTCCTCGGCGGCGGCAAGAAGGGATCGGAGGAAGCAGGATTTGCATCCTCGCAGGTGGTGGGCCCGCTTGAAGCGTCTGCCTCCAGCCAGGTGTCCTTCATCAACGCCGAAACCCAGGCGGGGACGAACGTCATCGTCATCGCCGCCAACGACCCCGACGCCGTGTGCACCGCCCTCGGCGAGGCACGGTCCGCGGGTGCCAAGATTGTGGCGTTCGACTCCGACGCGAACCCCGACTGCCGCGACGTCTTCATCAGCCAGGTCGTGGCCAAGGAGGTGGCACTCATCCAGACCAAGCTGATCGCGGAGCAGATCGGCGGATCCGGCGAAATCGCCATCCTGTCCGCCACCGCCAATGCCACCAACCAGAACGAGTGGATCAAGTTCATGGAGGAGGACCTCAACACCAACCCGGCCTACAAGGACATCAAACTGGTGGCCAAGGTCTACGGCGATGACGACGACACCAAGTCCTTCCAGGAAGCCCAGGGCCTGCTGCAGGCCCACCCGAACCTGAAGGGCATCATCTCGCCCACCACCGTGGGCATTGCCGCCACGGCCCGCTACCTCTCCACGTCGGCCTACAAGGGCAAGGTGGCACTGACGGGCCTGGGCCTGCCCAATGAAATGCGGCCGTTCGTCAAGGACGGAACCGTGACGGAATTCGCGCTGTGGGATCCGGCCCAGCTCGGCTACGTGGCTGCCTTTGCCGGCAAGGCACTGGTCGAAGGAAAGATCACCGGAGCCGCAGGGGACACCTTCACGGCAGGCGAACTGGGAGACCGCACGGTTGAGGAAGGCGGACTGGTCATCGTGGGCCCGCCCACCGTCTTCAACAAGGACAACATCGACCAGTACGACTTCTAGCGCCGCACGGGGTCCATTCCGCGCCGGCTGGCCCGGAATGGACCCCTGCGGTTGCATCGACTCTATTTCCGCTGAAAATTCCGAGCCGGAAGGCCGTGCACGTTGGCAGCTACGAACCGCTCAGCAGAGTTATTGAAGCCGCACCGGCGCCGGCCCACCCGGATCGGGCTGGTCTCCGGGGGACTGGGAGCCTACTGGCCGCAATTCCCCGGGCTCCTGCCGCAACTGCAGGAATCGGCCCGATACGTCACCAGCAGGCTGAGGGAACTGGACGCCGACGTGGTCGACGCCGGCTTCATCTCCGACGCGCCCGAAGCCGCCAGGGCAGGGGAAAAGCTGAGGGTGGCCGACTGCGACCTGATTGTCATCTTCCTGGCCACCTACCTCACCTCCTCCATGGTCCTTCCCATCGCCCAGCGCGCAGGCACCCCGGTGCTGGTCATCGATCTCCAGCCGACGGAGGCAATGGACCACGCGAATTTCGGCACCGGACAATGGCTTGCCTATTGCGGACAGTGCCCGGTGCCCGAGGTCGCCAACGTGTTCCGCCGCGCCGGGATCGAGTTCCGCTCCGTCTCGGGGTACCTGAAACAGGAAGCAGCCTGGGACCGGATCAACCAGTGGGTGCACGCCGCCGGTGTCCGTGCGCGGCTCCGGAATGCCCGGCACGGCCTGATGGGGCACCTCTACCCGGGCATGCTGGACGTCTCCACGGACCTGACGGGCGTTTCAACCACGTTCGGTTCACACGTGGAAGTCCTCGAATTTGATGACCTGCGCGAACGGGTGAACGCGGTGACCGATGAGGAAGTCTCGGAGCGCCTTGACCTCGCCCGGAGCCTGTTTGTGCTCGATGAGTCCGTCAACGACGACGATTTCGCCTGGGGTGCGAGGGTTTCTGTTGGGCTGGACCAGCTGGTGGAGGACTTTGACCTGGACTCCGTGGCCTACTACCACCGCGGGCTGGCCGGGGAGCAGCACGAGCGGCTGGGGGCGGGCATGATCCTGGGCTCCTCCATCCTCACGGCCCGCGGAATCCCGATGGCGGGGGAGTACGAGCTGCGGACCTCGATCGCCATGCTGGCAGCGCAAGCCATCGGAGCCGGCGGTTCGTTCACCGAGATCCAGGCGCTCAACTTCTTTGACGGGGTGGTGGAGATGGGGCACGACGGCCCGGCGCACCTCGCCGTCTCCGCCAGGGAGCCTCTCCTGCGCGGGCTGGGCACCTACCACGGCAAGCGCGGCTGGGGCGTTTCGGTCGAATTCGACGTCCGGCAGGGCCCGGTCACCACCTTTGGCCTCGGCCAGGACCCGGACGGCACCTACGTCTTCGTCACGTCGGAAGGGGAAGTAGTCCCCGGACCGCTCCTGGAAATCGGAAACACCACCTCCCGGGTACATTTCGGCGGCGATCCGGGACTTTGGGTTGACCGGTGGAGCCAGACCGGCATAGGCCATCACTGGGCCCTCTGCCTTGGCCACCGGGCCGCTGACTTCGGCGCCGCTGCGTCGCTTCTCGGCATTGAGCACAGGCATGTTTCCCTGAAACAGGAGAAAATTTACTAAGTAAGCTTTCCTTTTGATGCTAAGCATGCTTAGGGTAGAGGAGCAGCGAACACGAAGCCTCAAGCAGCCGGGGCAGAGGCCGTGTGCCGGGGACCCCCCGGCGCCGGTCGAATCCATTGCTGCCGACCCAGTGCAACGACACATCCAAGGAGACGTCATGCTCAACAGGGAAAACATTGAAGACCTGCTCAACAGGAACGGCAACGTCATCGGTTCAGACGGCGAAAAGATCGGCTCGATCGGTCAGCTCTACGCGGACGACGACACCGGTGAGCCCACATGGGTCACCGTCAAGACGGGGCTTTTCGGCACTTCCCAGTCCTTCGTTCCCGTCGAAGGCGCGCACAGCCAGGGCGATGACCTGGTGGTGCCTTACACCAAGGAACACGTCAAGGACGCACCGCGCGTAGACGTGGACGGCCACCTCACCCCTGAGGAAGAGGACCGCCTCTACACCTACTACGACCGCGGAGCCCGTACCTACTCCGAGACCCGGGACGTTGACTACCAGGGCGACGCCGACCTGAATGCCGGCACTCCCACCGCCGGCCTGGGCCGCGACAGGGACTACGACACGGACCGCGGCACGGTCGGCCACGACACGTCCGGGCCCAACACTGACGACGCGATGACCCGTTCCGAGGAACGGCTCCACGTCGGCACCGAACGCGAGGCCACCGGCCGGGTCCGGCTGCGCAAGTACGTCACCACGGAGAACGTCACCAAGACCGTGCCCGTGCAGCGCGAAGAGGTCCGCCTGGAGCGCGAACCCATCACCGACGCCAACCGCGGCGCAGCGATGTCCGGACCGGACATCAGCGAAGAGGAGCACGAGGTGACCCTCCACGAGGAACGCCCCGTGGTGGAGAAGGAAACCGTTCCGGTGGAGCGGGTCCGCCTCGACAAGGACGTGGTCCAGGACGACGTCACGGTCAACGAGGAAGTCCGCAAGGAACGCATTGAAGCGGACGGCATCGACGACGACCGGCGGCGCGGCATCGACGATGACCGCCGGATCTGACCCAGTA
>NZ_JARHXQ010000181.1:0-992 GCF_029222765.1 Arthrobacter sp. Cr_A7
GACCAGCCGCGCAAGGCCTTCGGCGTGGAGGTCTTGCAGAAGGATTTCCGCTGGGACCCGGTGAAGAAGGAACGCGTACCGAACGGGCACAGGCAGGCCGATGTGTGGCACTGCTCCCTGAGTCTCCGCGCTGAAGAAGGCGCCTTGACGGATCAGCAGTGGGGTGACATCGCGAACGACTTCGTCGACGCCATGGGGTTTACCGAGGCCAGTGGAAAAGCCCAGTGCCGGTGGGTCGCGGTCAACCACGGCACTTCCGAGAACGGCAACCACCACATTCACATTGCCGTGTCCCTCGTCCGCGAGGACGGCACCAAAGCCTCCACCCATGGCGACTATAAACGCGCACAAAAGACGTGCCGGGAACTGGAAACCAAGTACGGGCTCGAAGAGCTCTCCAGTGTGCACGCCACCCGCGGCTACGACCGGGCTGAGAAGGCCACCGCCGTCCGGGACGACCGCGAAATGCACCGTGCCTCGCTGGCCCGGAAGGTGCGCGCCAGCGCCAGCGCGTCAGCTACCGAAGCGGAGTTCGTCCGCCGCGCCCGCGACACCGGCCTGCTGGTGCGGCCGCGCTATGCGAAGAACACCACTGATGTCATCGTTGGCTACTCCGTCGCGGAGCGCCCCAAGCCGGGGGAGCGGCCTATTTGGTTCGGCGGCGGCACGCTCGCGTCCGACCTGAAGCTCGGCGCCTTGCGTGAGGAATGGATGGACTCACCGCACCTGGCAACCGAGGCCGCGGCGGAATGGAACGCGGCCGCGCGCAACAAGCGCACGGTCTCCAGAAACGGTCCTGAGAACGCGACCCCGTCAGCTGATGTGTGGGTGGAATACACCCGCAACGCCACAGCACTGGCTGACCAGCTGCGCACCATTCCGCGTGACGATCACGCGACCTGGGCGAAAGCAGCGCGTGAGGTTTCCGGTGCCTTTGCAGCCTGGTCATACCGGCTGGAGGCTACGCCAGGGCCGCTGGCCGCCACTGCTGC
>NZ_JARHXQ010000182.1:0-1100 GCF_029222765.1 Arthrobacter sp. Cr_A7
GACCAGGGGGAAGCGACTGTTTACTAAAAACACAGGTCCGTGCGAAGTCGCAAGACGATGTATACGGACTGACTCCTGCCCGGTGCTGGAAGGTTAAGAGGACCGGTTAGCCTCACGGCGAAGCTGAGAATTTAAGCCCCAGTAAACGGCGGTGGTAACTATAACCATCCTAAGGTAGCGAAATTCCTTGTCGGGTAAGTTCCGACCTGCACGAATGGAGTAACGACTTCCCCGCTGTCTCAACCATAAACTCGGCGAAATTGCAGTACGAGTAAAGATGCTCGTTACGCGCAGCAGGACGGAAAGACCCCGAGACCTTTACTATAGTTTGGTATTGGTGTTCGGAGTGGCTTGTGTAGGATAGGTGGGAGACGTTGAAGCCCGGACGCCAGTTCGGGTGGAGTCATCGTTGAAATACCACTCTGGTCACTTTGGACATCTAACTTCGGCCCGTAATCCGGGTCAGGGACAGTGCCTGATGGGTAGTTTAACTGGGGCGGTTGCCTCCTAAAAAGTAACGGAGGCGCCCAAAGGTTCCCTCAGCCTGGTTGGCAATCAGGTGTCGAGTGTAAGTGCACAAGGGAGCTTGACTGTGAGAGAGACATCTCGAGCAGGGACGAAAGTCGGGACTAGTGATCCGGCGGTACATTGTGGAATGGCCGTCGCTCAACGGATAAAAGGTACCTCGGGGATAACAGGCTGATCTTGCCCAAGAGTCCATATCGACGGCATGGTTTGGCACCTCGATGTCGGCTCGTCGCATCCTGGGGCTGGAGTAGGTCCCAAGGGTTGGGCTGTTCGCCCATTAAAGCGGTACGCGAGCTGGGTTTAGAACGTCGTGAGACAGTTCGGTCCCTATCCGCTGCGCGCGCAGGAAATTTGAGAAGGGCTGTCCTTAGTACGAGAGGACCGGGACGGACGAACCTCTGGTGTGTCAGTTGTACTGCCAAGTGCACCGCTGATTAGCTACGTTCGGATGGGATAACCGCTGAAAGCATCTAAGCGGGAAGCTCGCTTCAAGATGAGATTTCCATACACCTCGTGTGTGAGAGGCCCCCAGCCAGACCACTGGGTTGATAGGCCGGATGTGGAAGCGAGGA
>NZ_JARHXQ010000183.1:0-3329 GCF_029222765.1 Arthrobacter sp. Cr_A7
GACCGTCTGCGGGGTCATGAGCCACTTGTTGCGGTCCACCGGCTTGCCCACCTCGTCAAGGTGCCGGTCGACGTCGGCATTATGGGCCCGCTCCACGTTTCCCAGCAGGTCGTCGGTATCAATCTCCACCGCGGAGTAGTCAATCCATTCATCGGGGAAACCGATCTTCGCCCGGAACCCCTCAAGCTTCCGGAGGGCCTCCGCCTTGGTGTCCTCACCCATCCAGCCCACGTCCGTGATGCTGCGGCGGTAGGCTTCGATGAGGTTGGCCACCAGCGTCTGCATCCGGGCCTTGTGGGTCTCCGGGAAATGCCGGGCGACGTAGATCTGACCCACGGCTTCGCCCAGGGCTGCCTCCACAACGCCCACCCCGCGCTTCCAGCGGTCCTTGTTCCGGGGCGTCCCGCTGATGGTGGTGCCGTAGAACGCGAAATTCGCGTCCACGAAAGCAGAGGACAGGTAAGGTGCCGCTGCGCTGATGACCCGCATGGCCAGCCACTCCTGCCACGTGGACAATGGCTCGGACTCGACGAGCCCCGCCGCGCCGGCAAAGAAGTCCGGCGTGCTCACCACAATTTCCTGCCGCTTGTCCGGTTCGATGCCGGCGGCGTCGAACCAGGTGGCCAGGTGCGGGAACAGGGCAAATGCTTCCTCAGCCGTTTTCAGGTTGTAGGTCTTCTGCGGATCCCGGAGGGTGACGTTGTCCCAATGGTGCGACGCCAGCTTTGTTTCGAGCCCGACCACCCGTCCCGCCGCGCCTTCCGCATCCGCCACGTCCGCCAACGCGAGCATGGTCTGCACATGCGCCGTGTACGCGGAGACCATGGGGGCGAACTTCTCTTCCCGGTAGTACGACTCGTCAGGAAGTCCCAGGCCGCCCTGTCCCGTGTAGAGCAGGACGCGGTCCGGATTCCCGGCATCCGGGGCAGGGTAGATATAAAAAAGACCGCCCACGTCGGAGCGGAACAGCCGGCCGGCCAATGCTATGAGGTCAGCGGTGGACGTGGTGGCGAAAACCTCGGCGAGCCGCTGGCGGATAGGCTCCATGCCTTTGGCTTCCACGGCAGCCTCATCCATGAAGCTGTTGTACAGCCCGCCGATCTTCCGCTCGATTCCGCTGGCAGCATCAGCCTTGGCGGCTGCTTCCTCAATAATGTCGCGGACGGCGATTTCGGAACCGTCCCGCAATGCGGTGAACGTGCCTTCCAATGGCCGGTCGTCGGGAATTTCCGTGGCCTTAAGCCATGCACCGTTTACGTGCTGGTACAGGTCATCCTGCGGCCGGACCGTGTGATCAATGGTGGACAGGTCGATCCCCGAAATGGGCACTGAAACTCCTTTTTGCTGAAGGCCGCGGCCGGTTGGAACACCGGAAGGGTCTGCATGGTGGACTTTACGGACGGTAGTGCCCTTTCATCTTACGCACGCGTGTTACCCTCAAATGGTGCGTGCAGAGCTCCTTCTCCTTAGCTGCCGCGGCGAGGCCTCAGACGCGATCTAGCGCAAGGCCCACCCTCGCTGCGGAGTTTGTGTTGCCCGGCCACCCTTTCAATGAAGATCTCCAGAAAAGGCCCCCAGTAATGCGAAACGCACAAAAGCCCTCAGGAATGCCTGCCCACCGGTACACGCCGTTCCAGGACCAGATCAAAGTCGAGCTGCCGGACCGCACCTGGCCGGACAAGATCATTACCAAAGCTCCCCGCTGGTGTGCTGTGGACCTGCGGGACGGCAACCAGGCACTGATCGACCCCATGAGCCCGGCCCGCAAGATGAAGATGTTCGATCTGCTGGTCCGCATGGGCTACAAGGAGATCGAGGTCGGATTCCCGTCGGCGTCCCAGACCGACTTCGACTTCGTCCGCCAGCTCATCGAGGGCAACCACATCCCGGATGACGTCACCATCCAGGTCCTCACGCAGGCCCGCGAACACCTGATCGAGCGGACCTACGAATCCCTGGTCGGGGCAAAGCAGGCCATCGTCCACCTCTACAACTCCACCTCCGTCCTGCAGCGCCGCGTCGTCTTCAACCAGGACGAGGACGGAATCCTGGACATCGCCCTGCAGGGCGCGCGGCTGTGCAAGAAGTACGAGGAAACCCTCGCGGACACGCACGTCACCTACGAGTACTCCCCGGAGTCCTTCACCGGAACGGAACTGGAGTATGCCGTCCGCGTGTGCAACGCCGTCGCCGACGTGTTTGAGGCTTCCGCCGACCGGCAGGTCATCATCAACCTGCCCGCCACTGTTGAGATGGCCACCCCCAATGTTTACGCCGATTCCATCGAGTGGATGAGCCGGCACCTGCACCCGCGCGAAGGAATCATCCTCTCCCTGCACCCGCACAATGACCGCGGTACGGGCGTGGCTGCCGCCGAACTCGGC
The DNA here is from genome assembly GCF_029222765.1 of Arthrobacter sp. Cr_A7. Classification (NCBI taxonomy): domain Bacteria; kingdom Bacillati; phylum Actinomycetota; class Actinomycetes; order Micrococcales; family Micrococcaceae; genus Arthrobacter; species Arthrobacter sp. Cr_A7. The sequence goes on from NZ_JARHXQ010000183.1 coordinate 2,385, forward strand.
TACATGGCCGGTGCCGACAGGATCGAAGGCTGCCTCTTCGGCAACGGTGAGCGGACCGGCAACGTGGACCTGGTCACCCTGGGCCTGAACCTCTTCGTGCAGGGCATCGACCCCATGATCGACTTCTCGAACATCGACGACGTCCGCCGGACCGTCGAATACTGCAACCAGCTGCCCGTCCCCGAGCGATCCCCGTACGGCGGCGACCTGGTGTTCACCGCCTTCTCCGGTTCCCACCAGGACGCCATCAAGAAGGGTTTCGAGGCCCTGGAGCGTGACGCCGCCGCGGCCGGCAAAGACGTGGCGGACTTCACCTGGCAGGTCCCGTACCTGCCGGTGGACCCCAAGGACCTGGGCCGCAGCTACGAGGCAGTCATCCGGGTCAACTCCCAGTCCGGCAAGGGCGGTGTGGCCTACCTGCTCAAGAACGAACATAGCCTGGACCTGCCGCGCCGTGCCCAGATCGAGTTCTCCGGCGTCATCCAGAAGCGCACGGACACCGTGGGCGGCGAAGTCAGCGGGGCCCAGCTGTGGCAGGTCTTCCAGGACGAATACCTGCCGTCCGGCAAAGCTGACGGGCAGTGGGGCCGCTACTCCCTGGGTGCCGTCAAAACCGAAACGGACGACGACGGCGGAATGACGCTTCACGCGTCCCTCACCGTTGACGGTGCGCAGGTCAGCCGGACGGGCACCGGGAACGGACCCATCGCCGCGCTGCTGAGCATCCTGCGGGAGGACGGCGTGGACGTCCGGGTGCTCGACTACAGCGAGCACGCACTCTCCGAAGGCGGCAACGCGATGGCCGCCGCCTACGTGGAATGTGCCGTGGGGGAGCGGGTCCTGTGGGGTGTGGGCATCGATGCCAACACCAGCATGTCGTCCCTGAAGGCCGTCATCTCCGCCGTGAACCGCGCCATCCGCGACGCACAGTCCTGATGCCCTTCC
>NZ_JARHXQ010000184.1:0-1022 GCF_029222765.1 Arthrobacter sp. Cr_A7
GACGACGGCACCGTGCACGTCCTAATGGGCCAGCGACGCACCCGCGCGGCCGTCGAAGCCGAAAGGCCACTCATCCCGGTCCTGATCATCGAATCACCCGAGGAAGCCGAGCGCATCGTGACGCAGGTCGTGGAGAACATCCAGCGCGCCGAACTGACCGAAGCGGACGAAGCAGACGCCTACCACCAGCTGTCCCTGATCGGCGTCTCGGCGGCCGCGATCGCCAAGAAGACCGGCCGGACGAAGGACAAGGTCGAAAACGCGCTTAAAGCCAAGGCCTCCACCACCGGAGCCAAGGCACTCGAGAGCGGCTACACCCTCGACATGGCGCTGGTAATGACTGAATTCGAAGGAGACCAGGACGCCATCGACGAACTCGAATCAGTCATCCGGGACGAACCGCAGTATTTTGACCACATCGCCCAAAAGCTTCGGGACGACCGCGAATCCAAGGCCCAGCTTGCCGCGCTGATCGAGGAACTCGTTGCCCAGGGCAAGGCCATCGTCGAGGACGCCGGGCACTACGCTGACGAGGAGAACCTGTACGTCCCAGCGGCCAAGCGGGCAGACGGTGAAGCGGCTACCGACGAGGACGCCAACGCCTACGTGATCAGCACCAACTACCGGGGTGAGCACAGGGCCGAACCTGTCGTCTGCGACTGGAAGGAACTGGGCTTCACCCCGAAGTACGAACGCTACAGCGGCGGGACGCAGGCCCAGAAGGGCCCGATGACCGAGGAACAGAAGGCCGAGCGGAAGACCCTGATCGCCAACAACAAGGCGATGGAATCAGCGACAAAGGTCCGCCGCGAGTTCGTCAAAACCCTGCTGGCCAGGAAGCAGGCACCCAAGGGCTGGCAGTACTTCACCGTCCACGCCATCACCCATCACTCCGAAACCGCCAGCGGCTACGACGGGAAAGTCGCCGCCGAAATGGTCGGTGCCAAGGTCGAAGAGACCAACCGGTGGGGATGGAACCCGCTCCGGGACCATGTCGCCAAAACTGAAGCACGGCCCGAGTT
>NZ_JARHXQ010000185.1:0-15274 GCF_029222765.1 Arthrobacter sp. Cr_A7
GACGCACCTCCCGGTCAACCCAGCTAATTACCAGACGGCGCATTCCAGGGCCATGTCGTCCGCGCCGCCCCGGTGGCTGGTCTTTGGTTTCAACAAAACCGACCGCCGGTCCGCCCGTGCGGGGCTCACAAACCAACCACGCTTAATTGCGGAGGACCGGAAAACCGTTCAAGGGTCAGGCGCTGGTTCGGTTATGGAACCCACAAACACGTCCTAGTACTCGAGTTGCTGCTGTAGGGCGTCGATCAGCCAGTAGCACGGAAGGACCTGGCTCACGCTGGAGTTGGGCTCGCGCTTTAAAGGATCTCGGGCGGGTTCCCAATGCGTGGGAGGGAATGTTCGAGGGGGGTGCGTGGTTGCGCGCTGCTTCATCTAGGTGTACCGGACTCTGAGGGAGCGATTGCGCTGGGAGACATTTCGACCGCGCAGACACGTAGTGCTGTGGTCTGGCTGCTTTGCGTTGTCGTTGCCGTCCTGCGCTTCACATGGAATCGCCGCCCAGCCCTTTCTGCTTTGTCTCGCGAAGCTGATCAATTCAGGTCTGAGCAATAGTCACCATGTCCTCCTTGACGTGGGATTAGGTAAGTATCGGGTCACAGAAGGTCATCCCTGCATGCCGTCGGGATCTTTCAGTTCGAAGACCTGTCCAACCGACCACTCCATGCGTGTTGTGCTTTACCGTATGCCCCGAGTTGAGTTAGGACAAATAGTGATTTTCGCGGCAACTCATAGGTGTCCGGCTATAGGTCGATGTTGGTCGCCTTTCGTTGTGGCCTGGTCAACCAATGCCTAGCGGGGGACGAAATAAGAAGAATCCAGCCCTCACGCACATGGGATATGGGAAAAAGCGAGCATGAAGCATAGGCGCCGGCCTATGGAATGTAAGGGAGTCTTGTATTAAACGTACATGTTGCACACGCCTAGTCTTTGGGTGCGCGCCAATGTCCCGTTTGAAGGGACTCCAGGCGCGGGTTTGCCCTTGCAGCCTTAGTAGGTAGCCCGTCGCCAAGAACGCAGCTTCCGTAGGGCGAAGCCGCAGTCCTGGTTTTCCACAATGCAGGCCATGAGGGTGTCCTGCCGCCACCGGGTCACGAAGAATTCACCACTGGCAATCGCTAGGCCCGGACCTCATTGTCCGACCTCTGCGGAGCGCCACATAGTCGAACATATATGGATCTCGCCTAATTTTCTATTAGATATATGCCTCCGAGCTGCCTAGTGTTCAAGTAGGACACCCCACTGCTCCGATTTGCGCCTGTTTCCTCGCAGACTATGGCGATGCCCCTTTACTGATGCCCCCCGCTCGCAGAACTTAAGGTGCCGGCTCTGACGCGCGGTTTCCGCTTCTGCGACGGGAAGACGCCAGAATCTTTCCTCTCAACCCAATCCAATCCAGTAGAAAGGCAAGCTGTAATGGTTGAAACCGCTCTCTTGCAGACGAGAAATACCTTGGATCCGGACTCTTCCACGGAAACCGGTCCTGACATCGTACGGCTCAATATTAGGTGCATTGACCGGCCCGGGATTGTATCCGCAGTCGCCCAGCTGATAACTGATCATGGTGGCAACATTCTGTCGCTCGATCAATTCACTACCGGCATCGAGGGAGGCAGGTTCTTTCAGAGGACAGTTTTCCACCTGCCAGGCTTTCAGGCAGCACGCGAGTCCTTGGAAGAGGACATCCGGAAGCGTCTTGGGGAGTCGTTCTCTCTGGAGTGGGAGTTAACGGAGGCGGCGAAGCGGAAACGGGTGGCCATCTTCGTTTCCAAGACGGACCACTGTCTGCTTGACCTGCTGTGGCGGCATCGGCGAGGGGACATTCCGATGGACATTGTTATGGTCGTCTCCAACCACGCGGACCTAGCCGAGTTTGTCCGTCCCTTCGGAGTCCCGTTCATCCACGTTCCGGTCACCGGTGACAAGGCTGCGGCCGAGACGAAGCATCTCGAACTTTTGCGAGGCAACGTAGACCTCGTCGTCCTTGCGCGCTACATGCAAATCATCTCCGAGAGGTTTCTTGACGAAGTAGGGGTTCCCATCATCAATATCCACCACTCTTTCCTTCCTTCATTCATCGGCGCAGGGCCCTATCAGAAAGCCAAAGACCGTGGCGTGAAGTTGGTCGGGGCTACCGCTCACTACGTCACGAAGGACCTCGACGAGGGCCCCATTATTGAACAGGACGTAGTGAGAGTCTCGCACCGGGAGTCAACCAAGCAGCTGATGCGAAGAGGAGCCAATGTCGAACGCATGGTGCTCTCCCGCGCCGTCACCTGGCATTGTGAAGACCGCGTCGTTCGCGACGGCAATACAACGATTGTGTTCTGACAGTGGCTGCACAACTGATGGATGGCAAGGCCCTCGCCGCTAAAATTCGCCAACAATTAGCACGGGAAGTCGCAGTCCACACCGAGCGTACTCTCGCTCCCGGCCTTGCAACCGTGCTTGTGGGCGAGGACCCTGCGTCGGAAGTGTACGTTGCCAGCAAACGAAAACTTTCGGTGGCCGTGGGCATGAACGACTTTCATCGCAGGCTGCCGGGGAACTGCAGCCAGGGCCAGGTGGAGGACCTACTTGACGAGCTGGCCGGGGATGACCGTGTTTCCGGCATACTGTTGCAGCTGCCACTTCCCAAGCATCTCGATGCAGAAGCTCTCATTGACCGGATCCCCTGGCACAAGGACGTTGATGGTCTCACGACACACAGTGCCGGGCTCCTCAGCCGAGGGCTGCCCGGGCTGCGTCCGTGCACACCGTCTGGAGTCATTACCCTGCTGAAGGAATACGACGTAGACCTGGTTGGGGCCAACGCAGTCGTCATCGGCCGATCCGAACTGGTGGGCAAGCCCATGGCGCGCTTGCTATTGGCAGAGCATGCGACCGTGACGATTGTCCATTCAAAGTCCAGAGATTTGGCTGAAATTACACGACGGGCGGATGTCCTGGTTGCCGCAGCTGGAGTTCCACGTCTGATCAGCCGGCAACACGTCTCGCCCGGGGCTGCCATTGTTGACGTGGGGATTCACCGCGACAAGGATGGCTTGAGCGGGGATGTCGAATTCCGGGAGGTCGAAGGCCTGGCCGGACGGCTTACCCCGGTTCCGGGAGGGGTGGGGCCCATGACCATCGCCGAACTGCTGCGGAACACCTTGAAAGCGGCACAACTGGCGGAAGAACAGGCAACCAAAAACCCTTCCCTAGATTAAAGCCAGCAGTGAACTCCAACCGAAGTTCTTTGTTACTTCCTGCCCCTTTCTGCCGAGCCTATGTCAGTCTTTAGGGCATTTCACAGGTTTTTGAAGATGTTTTCTGGCTTAATTGCGGCACCGAGAGCCGCAGCTACGTCGGAGCCGGTATGCGCCATCGGGGATCCGAAGTAACTGGAAATCATTGATCGCGGGGCCGATGTCTCCAGCTAGCGCCTTCCCCAAGGCCAATTCCGCGTCACTATGTTGGTTGGCTTCCTTTTCCCGAGGAAGAACCACCAAGCGTACTTGGGAATGGCGCGCCCCGAACGAGTGAGCCTGAATTTCTCTTTGTCGACAAAGCTCTATCCATCGACAACCTCACCGGCTCCGTCGAGCTGAAGAGCCTGACAACCATCCTGGAGGGGCGCCGGGGTGGTGTGACAGCATGAATCGTTTGCTTCTTGAATCCGCTCGTCTTCCTGAACAGGAAGGCCCCTGCGACGACTACACCGCCGGTGATGTGGCGAGTCACGCGAGGTCTATATCCGCAAAATTAAGTCATGTCAGCAAGAAATTCGGGAAGGCAATGCCTACGTTCTTTGCTTGACGCCGGAAGCATTATCCTGGGGACACGGGACATAGCGGCGACCTACTCGGAGATCCGACGACGCAGCCCGAGCCACGGGGGCGTACTGAGTATCGATGCACCTCGGGGCCTGTACGCGGGTGCTTTTGGCTACATAGGTTGGACGGACAGGCCGACCTGGCGATGACAATCCGAAGCCTAGTAGTCGACGCCGCGCGGAAGCCCACACTGGCGCAGGAGGAGGCATCACTGCTCTGTCCGACCCCGATTCAGAATATGAAGAAATACTGCTCAAGGTTGACGAACTCGTACGGAGCCTTCGGCGACCGTCATCACTGCACCTAATGGCAGTGGCCGCGGGACAATGATGCGTTTATCTGCTGGATGTGCAGCTAAGACGACACGAGGCAAAGGCAGGCCTCATCGATCAGAAACAGCCGCCGGCTGCCCATCCCACGCTCGATGAGCCACACCGCCTGGGCATCCCCTGTCCGCTCATCAAAGTAGGCCTGAAACGGCGTCCGGCCAGGCGCCCAAACTTCGACGAGCTGCCCCGGCACCAAGCTCTCCCAATCGAGTGGTAGCTTCCCCGGAGGGAGGTCGGTGACATTGTAGGACCAATCTTGCTGGAGACCCATCATAAATACCTCCTGCACTCCATGCGGTCCTTACGAATACTTCCGATCAAACCCTAGGCAACAGGGAGCCATAGTTCCAATAGAAATACTTCGTATAACCCATATATAGTTGTGTATCAATGCTGGACCTCCAGGTTCATCGCCTGCGCACGCGCACACTCTGGGAAAAGAGGATCTAAGTGCCGGTAGATACCAGAATCACACTCCACAAGCTGGAGGTCTTCAGGGCTGTCGTGGAGTCCGGCAGCGTAGGGAAAACGGCGGAAGCGTTCCACGTGGCCCAACCGGTAATCACAGCCCACCTCCGGTCCCTCGAAACGCGGCTAGGAAATAAGCTGTTCAGCCGGGACGGACGCCATCTTAAGCTAACCTCCGAAGGCGAGGCGGTATATACCTGGGCCATAGACCTCTATACGCGGACAAAAGAGCTGTCTCGCTATTTGGATGGTCTGGCGGATGGGACCAGCGGGTCCGTGTCGGTAGCAGCGAGCATGTCTGTGGGCAGTTACCTGCTTCCACCGGCCCTTAGTGAGCTGCGGCGCAAATGGCCAAACATCGAAGTTACCCTGAACATTTATCACTCCGATCTCGCCATAGATGCAACAGAGACTGGGCACAGCGATTTCGCTGTTATGATAGCCGAATCGCCGCCTTCAAACCCTGGGCTCACGGGCGAACCCCTCGGCCTAGAGCCGCTCATTCTGGTGGCCCCGCCGTCCGGTGCACCTCACTCCAACGAGATCGATTTGGCGGAGTTGGCCCGGCTGGACTTCGTTGAACTCCCCGAAGGTTTCCTGAGGCGTTCCCTGAACGAAGGACACTTGGCAAATGTCGGGCTTGAAAGCCGGCGCATAGTAATGGAGCTTGGGCATCCTGAAGCAATGAAGCGGGCAGTGCAGAATGGCATGGGTGTAGCGCTGATGTTCTACACCTCTGTAGCTGATGAGCTGGAGAGCGGCCGGCTGCGAGCCGTGACCGTACGGGGCCTTGACGTGACGGTGCCCATTTATCTCGTATACCGCAAAGGCCGAAATTTCCCTGCAGCGCAACAGACCGTCGTCAAGGCAATCTCCGAATACATCGAACGTCGGCCCAAACCGCTGACCACGCGGTAGTAGCGCCAACCGGTCCCCGTCCTTCGTCAAGTGTTAGCGCTCGAAGCAGGGCCAATACAATGCTAAAAATTTGGATACCGACTCGTCTGCTATAGCCATTGGCCTATGGCTGCAGCTGTACTTTGTATTGGACCTGGTTCCCGCAGGCGCCTAGTCTCGTCGAAGACTGGAAGAGCAGAATTTGCCGCGACGCTACTGCTTGAACAGGGCGGCTCCAGGAAGACGACGGCGACTTGTTTGTCGCACTTGTCCGGCCAGAGCCTTCCTCGATTTCCAATCGGCGCGTTCAGAAACGAACGTGAGGCAAACGAAACCTGCCGTCGGGACACCCATGCCTCACTCCCGTGGGCAATCAAGGGAGGAGACAATTCATGAACAGTCCACAGAGGTTAGACCGGAAAGCGTCCGACGATGATTCGCTTCGGTCGATGCTCGTTGTGGCTAACCGCATTCTTTTCCACAACCGGATCCTCGATGCGTTCGGCCACGTCAGTGTGCGTTCTGCGGAGGATCCATCCTCTTTCCTGCTGTCCCGCAACCTCGCCCCTGCACTAGTAAGGGAAGAAGATATCCAGCGGTTTAGCCTCGACGCAGTCACCGACGACCCCCGGCCCAGCTATCTTGAGCGGTTTATACATGCCGAGTTATTCAAGGCTCGCCCCGACGTCCAGGCTGTGGTCCATAGCCATTCTCCCTCGGTCATTCCGTTCAGCGTTTCGCAGCGTCCGCTCCGCCCAATAATGCACATGGCGGGTTTTCTCCCTCCCAACGTGCCGGTCTTCGAGATCCGCGATGCGGCTGGAGATGCCTCCGACCTCTTGATTCGCTCCGCGGATTTGGGAAGGGCGCTGGCTCAAACAATAGGTAGCTCAAGCGTTTCACTGATGCGTGGCCATGGTTCCGTTGCGGTCGGGGACAGCCTCCAGGAAGTGGTATTCCGGGCAATATATGCGGAAGTGAACGCCCAGGCCCAAGCACAAGCAGAAGCGTACGGGACGCCCACATATCTGCTGCAGGACGAAGCAGCAGCCGCAGCAGCCAGCAACGCAACTCAAGTAAAGCGAGCATGGGACTTTTGGGCATATGAAGTTGGGCTGGCCGCCCCGCGCTGATAGCCCTCTTTGCGCGACCGGCCCTTTCGAAAGCGGGCTCGCCTCCGCGGTTCCGTCAGGCACTAGAAACGTCGGACAAACTAAGTACCGATGACGAGGTGCGGCCAGCAAAGTGATCGCCCGAGCACAAAAACGACCTCGTCGTAAGTCCTCTAGGTCCAAACATAAATCTCTTGATCACTGGTCCTGCTGGCCTTTCGGCCTGAACCGTTCTGCGGGCCCGGCATATAGCTGTATGGCTATGATCTCCACCGTTCTTTCTATTTGTGCTATGCCTCGGATGGGACCTACCGTGGTCAAAGGAAGCCGCGAGATTTGGTTTCGATACTCAACGAGGAGGGCTCTGTGAACACGGTTTCGGATAATCAGCAGGCTTTGGATGGTTTGCTTAAGCGAGAGTGGAAGATGCTCATTGGCGGTGAGCTCGTAGGCTCACTCTCAGGGGAAACGATGGCCACGGCGTCTCCCCACGACGGCCGCCACCTCGCCGATGTTCCTCTTGCCGGCACAGATGACGTCAATAGGGCCGTTGATGCTGCAAAGGCAGCCTTTCCTTCCTGGCGTGACACTCCCCTGGTAGAGCGGGCGGCTCTGGTCAGGATTTTCGCTGACAAGCTTCAAGAGCGGTCCCAGGATCTAGGCCTTCTGGATGCAGCTGACGTAGGCAACCCAGTGACTGCAATGGTCGGTGACGTGAATATCGCCGCAGAAATGCTCCGCTACCAAGCGGGTGTCGCTTTCGAGGTCAAGGGATCAACTCTTCCCTCCCCGAACCGTAACTGGCTTGTCACGCGTCGCGAACCTTACGGAGTCGTCGGCCGAATTGTGGCCTACAACCACCCGATTATGTTCGCCGCGTCCAAAATCGGAGCACCTGTCGTAATGGGCAACACTCTTGTGTTGAAGGCACCAGACCAGGCTCCGCTGTCCACGCTGCTTCTGGCGGAAATCGTCAGGGAAGTTTTCCCCCCGGGCGTCGTGAATCTGGTCACCGGTACAGGGGCGATTACTGGGGACGCCTTGGTCAAACATCCTGACGTGAAGCGTTTGTCACTCGTCGGAAGTGTCGAGACGGGGAGACGTGTGCAGGCAGCCGCAGCTTCTGTAGGCGTCAAACAAATCAGTTTGGAACTGGGCGGCAAGAACCCAATGATTGTCTGCCCGGATGCTGATATCGAATCCGTGATTCAGGGTGCAGCGTCCGGTATGAACTGCCACTGGTGCCAAGGTCAATCCTGCGGATCCATCACGAGGTTGTTCTTGCACGAGGACATCCACGACGCGGTACTCGAGGGTCTCGTAACGAGACTTCGTTCCATTCAGATCGGCGACCCGCTTGACCCCACTACACAGATGGGGTGCTTAGTCTCTCAGCAGCAATACGACAAAGTTGCCGGCTATGTTCAGGCCGGCAAAGATGACGGTGCTCGTTTGGTGACCGGTGGTGGCCGGCCCCGGGGGGCACAGTACGAAGACGGATTCTTCGTGGAACCAACGGTCTTCGCGGACGTCAACATGGGCATGCGGATAGCCCGAGAAGAGATTTTCGGGCCGGTTCTGTCAGTGCTTAAATGGCGGGACCTCAACTCAGTCATCGAGCAGGCAAATGGCCTTTCATATGGACTGACCGGGGCAGTCTGGACGAATGACATCAAAACCGCACTCACCGTAGCAGGTGAGCTTGATGCAGGCTACGTGTGGATCAACGGCACCGGCAGCCACTACCTAGGAGCGCCATTCTCGGGCCATCGCAATAGCGGCACCGATTCTGAAGAGGGCATCGAGGAGTTGCAGAGTTACACGCAACTCAAAACCGTCAGCATTGCACTGTAATACCAGACTCAGTCTGAATCCTCATATCTAATTGGAGGCAACCATGTCACTCCCCCGGGAGTCTACTGCTGCGGTTCTCGTTGCATACAACAAGCCACTGGAAATGCAATCGCTCCCAGTGCCGGAACTGGAGCCCCGCGGCATTCTCGTCAAGGTCGAGGCAAGCACCATGTGCGGCACTGACGTCCACATTTGGCGAGGCTCGTATGCCGACACCGGGATGTCTAAACTTCCACTAGTGCTTGGCCACGAGATCGTGGGTCGAGTGGTCGCCCTAGGCCGGGACCGCAAGGTTGATGCACTCAATCGTCCCCTTGCTGAGGGGGACCGTGTCGCGTGGTCCTACGCGTGGTGCGGGCAATGCTACTGGTGCACGACAGCCAAGCAGCCGACGCAATGCGAAAACGCCCGTATGTACGGTTGGGGGCCGGCCGATAAATCGCCCTACCTGACCGGAGGCTACTCCGAATACGCCTACATTATGCCCGAATGCAGTGTCGTCAAGGCTCCCGCTCACGTTGATGCTGCGGTATTGGCGTCGGCAACCTGTGCTTTCCGGACGGTTTTTCACGGGTACGAGAAGATCGGAAAGATTGAGACAACGGACACCGTGGTTATCCAGGGAAGCGGTCCTGTAGGACTTTACGCATTGGCCTATGCCATCAAGTCCGGCGCCTGCCGAACTATCATGATAGGCGCCCCTGCCGCTCGCCTGGATATTGCCAAGCGCTGGGGAGCCGAGATCGTTCTAGACGTACTAAACACAGACCCGAGCGAACGTAAACAGCAGATTCTTGACGCTACTGACGGCCGCGGGGCTGATTTGGTCGTCGAATGCAGTGGGGTCAATCCTGCCTTCGTGGAAGGAATGAACCTCATTAGGCGAGGTGGCCGCTATCTCGTCCTCGGCGCTTCAGATCCACGTCCAGCGGAAATTCACCCTACCTATTTCAACCTCCGCCAACTCACTGTGGCCGGAACAATGAGCGGTGATATCTCCCACTATTACCGTGCGTTGAGCTTCCTGGAAGCCCATGAAAACGAATTCTCCTTCGGGGACCTCCTCAGCTCGAGATACAGGCTGGACGAGGTCGACGCCGCTCTTGCTGGGATGGAAGGGATGACCGAAATCAAACCGGTCATTCTGCCTTCACTGCCCACCAGCTGAAGGCCACCCGCTACAACTGGGTCCGGGCCACTCCGATCAGTCCCATACGTGTTTTTCCACTTTGCCCCCCATCTCGCCACCCTAACCTGCATTGCCGCCATTGCAATCACACTGGCTCTCGTCCGTGCCCACCAAGAAGGTAGCTGACGACGAAAGAAGCCAGCTGCTGCAGGACGTGAACACAGACCAAAAACAACAAATCCCGGATTTTTACCCCAGGAAGCCGCGAGGTGGGCTGGGGCACGAACCACCTAAGACGCTCGCGCACCTTCCCGGAATCACACCAGTCCCACTTGTCTGGATGAACGCGCCGTGCAGCCGCCGTGGATGGCGCTTACCCAATCACACTCGTTCCACCCGGCGTATCAGGTTAACCAAATATTTTGCTAAGGAGAGAAAACATGACTGAACTGAACATCGAAGCCCACCGGGCAGCCTGGAAAGCAACCACCGAGGGAAAGGCTCTCTACGTCGAAAGGCCTGCAGTTTTTAGCCCGGCAGCGGCAGCCCAAGACGCTTCCAACGGAAGCCGGATGCTCTGGAACTGGGCACCCATCTGGCTGCCCTGGGAATACACCAGCTGGCTCGAAGAAGGCCGGTCCTTCCACGACACTGCCTACATCGGCGACTGGAGCGGCCTGGTTAAGGTCAAGATCAAAGGTCCGCAAGCCTTCGAGTTCCTCAGCTACGTCGGTACAAATGATCTCAGCAACTTCGGAGTCGGGCGGGTCAAACATCACGTCCAAGTCAACGAAAACGGGATGATCGCTGCACAGGGCGTCCTTTACCGCGTCGCCGAAGACGAATTTTGGTTCACTGGCGGAAGCGCCTACTGGACCTACTACATGCTCGAGGAGGGAGGCTGGGACGCCAAGGCCGAAGTTGACTCCGCAGATTATTTCCTCTTTTCCGTACAAGGCCCGCAGTCACTGGCCATCATGGAAGCAGTCACTGGATCCAAGCTGGGCCACTTGCGCTTCAACCAGTGGGAAACATTCCAGATTGCCGGAGCAGACGTCATGGTGCTCAGGACCGGTGTCTCCGGCGAAATAGGGTACGAGCTTCACGGCCCCTCAGCAGCCGGGAACTCCGTGTGGTCCACAGTCGTAGAGGTCGGAACCCCATTTGGTATTAAACAGCTCGGCGTCCGGGCCCAAATGATTTCCCACGTCGAGGCCGGGATAGCTACCAACGACCGCGACTTTGTTTCCGCCGCGGTTGGCACAGCAGGTCAGCCCCAGATTAACCCCTCGGCCCGCTCCCGCATCTCGGGAAGCTTCAGGCCGAAAGAAGTTTCGGATCTCCATCGCACACCAGCCGAGCTTGGCTGGTTCAGCCAGGTATCTCTGGACACTCACGACTTCATAGGCCGAGAGGCGCTCATTAAACAGCGCGACGAAGGAGGGCCTGCCCGCCGGATGATCGGCCTTGTCTGGAACAACCAGGACGTAGTCGATGTGTACGCCACCATCTTTGACGATGAGCCCGTTGCGCCCATGGACTTGCCCCGCAACCTCACACTCTCTGTGGACCACGTGCTGCAGGACGGTAAGGAGGTAGGAGTGTCAACGTCGCGGGTCTACAGTCCGTTCCTCCGCAAAATGATCTCAATCGGGCACATCGATGTCGGCCTTGCTGAGGTTGGGCGTGAACTAACGGTGCTGTGGGGAGAGCCTAACAAGCCGCAGCGCCAGATCCGCGCGACTGTTATCGAGCTTCCATTCAAGCCTGACCTCCGCCGCGTTGAATTGGCTGCCCAAGGTGCTACCGCCCAGTAGCGCCCATCCCGGAAACGTCGAGAGCTGCTGATGCTTTCTGCCGTGCAGCACCGAGCAGGCAGCTGAAGCAGTCCCGAAAGGAGGATCAGTCTGGTCGCATAGACTGGTGCGACCAGGCGGATCCCCGCCGACTGCTGGACGACCTTGTGAATGTACATGCCGCCGAATTTCCGATCCGTACAGCTTGGAAACGGAGTGCGGGCCAAGCCTGGTCTCGCCATTCAAATGGAGACGCACGTGATCCCGATTGTTGATGACCCGCAGGGGTCGCTTGTCCCGATAGGCGGTCAGTGGGCCGTGGTTCTTCTCGACGGCGAACTGGCAGGAAATTATCTGGCAGGCTGTGCGTGCAACGCTCTCTTTACAAAAATGTCTGCTCGCGTACTGGCAGCGATTAGGAAGGTCTCCTTCTCAGGCCCAGAACATAGGGGCGGCCGTCCCTAATGGGAGTACATGGAGAACGGATTCGGCATGGCAGCCGAGCCAGCCGTTTCCCTATTCTCAGGCCCCTGAGAAAAGCCCTGCCATCAGATGAAACAGGCTGCAAGCTGAGAACAATAGGAATCATGAGCCAGGACTTGTGCGGCAACGTCAATCATGGAATGCCTACCGAGGCACCCCGGGACGAGTTTGAGGTCAGCTGCGTAGATCTTCCTCGAGTCGAAGCTGCCATTCGCGAAATCCTTCTTGCCATAGGGGAGGACCCAGACCGTAGCGGCTTGGCAGAGACCCCGGCACGTGTAGCTAGAGCCTACTCTGAGATGTTCGCTGGCCTTCACATTGATCCCACCGACGTCCTCTCAACGACTTTCGACATAGGTCACGACCAGCTTGTGCTCGTGAAGGAAATCCCTTTTTATTCCACGTGCGAGCATCACCTGGTCCCGTTTCAAGGTGTGGCCCGACGGTTACGTTCCCGCCCACCATGGAAGGGTCACCGGCCTCAGTAAGCTCGCCCGTGTTGTGGACGCCTTCGCCCGCCGCCCTCAGGTCCAGGAACGCCTCACTACCCAGATCGCGGACGCACTTATCACGCAGCTTAAACCGCGGGGTGCCATTGTCGTCCTCGAATGCGACCACCTATGCATCTCATTAAGGGGCGTTCAAAAGACCGGCGCCAAGGCCTTAACTAGCGCTGTGCGCGGTCAGTTGCGAGACGAGGCGACAAGGGCAGAGGCCATGAAGCTGATTCTTCGAAGGTAGCGAGACCACCGCCAAATGAGGGGGTTTCCAGAGAATGTACACCGCTATGCCCAAAACGACTGGCACCGACGAGGACAGGAGACCAATGAACGATCTAGTATCCGTAATTAACGGCATGTCCCCGGTTCAGATAGAGGAGAAACTCAACAGGGCCGTCGCGCTGGCCCAGCAGCAGAGCATTATGGGACGACGTCTAGGGATATTGGTGACACGCCACAGCTATTATCAGTTCACTGTCGAACTCCACCAAGATGTAGCTTTCGGTGAAATCCGCGAACGCTGCATCATGCACCCAGCCCGCAGCACCATACGGCCTCATCCCAATAGCGTGTGAAGGGAACTCGCAGCGAGGCAACCGTCCTGCTCGTCCCTACCCGGTTGGAAGAAGTTATGGCTGTGGCCAACCAGGGACCATGGAATCCACTCTGCAGTTTCAATGGCTTACGACTCTGCCTCTCTGAGACTGTGATGGATAGGTTGCAGTCCTTTATGTAGTGGGGTCGAGCATTTGCCCATTCAATTTGCGCGTCCCTGGCCAGCACGGTCAGAACTCGGAGCGCCAACAACAGATTGGACCAGCCATATGCGCACCAGTGCACGCAATTAGGTCTTTTGACGCTACTCTCACCCTGCCCGAACATTGTGGTGCAGCCCTTCCCGCAGAGTCCCGCGGTGCGCGCCGGGAATACGAGGCGCCTTAATGGCGCCCCAAAGCAAGCAGGGGACAAGCAGGCAACTGGACCGGCAGGACGTATGCCGGTAAGGAAGTTGGAACAATGAAGTTCGGTAAGCAGCCCGCACCCGTTGCGGACATCAACGAGGACGACCTCGAAGTCCATAAGCCCAAGACCGAGGCGGCCGGCGTGAAGGCCGTGATGGTCGCCCTGGAACGTGCGGTGGCGCAGGCGGGTGTGACCCGCACGGCCCAGTCGTTGCTGCGGCTGAACCAGCGCGGCGGTTTTGACTGCCCGGGCTGCGCGTGGCCGGAGTCGGACAAGAAGCGCAAGGCCGCCGAGTTCTGCGAGAACGGCGCCAAGGCCGTGGCCGAGGAAAACACCCTGCGTACGGTGGGGGCGGAGTTCTGGGCTAAGCACTCGATCGCGGAGCTCTCCACCAAGACGGAGTATTGGCTGGGCAACCAGGGCCGGCTGAGTGAACCGGTGGTCATCCGCGAGGGTGACACCCACTACTCACCGATCTCCTGGGCCGATGCCTTCGAGCTGATCGGTGAGCACATGCGGGCTACCACTGCGGACCGCTGCGTGTTCTACACCTCGGGCCGGACCGCGAACGAGACCGCTTTTATGTACCAGCTGTTCGCCCGGGCGCTGGGCACCAACAACCTGCCGGACTGCTCCAACATGTGCCACGAGTCCTCCGGCTCGGCACTGAACCCGACCATCGGCATCGGCAAGGGCACCGTGTCCCTGGAGGACATCCACGATTCGGAGCTGATCTTCGTGGTGGGCCAGAACCCCGGCACCAACCACCCCCGCATGCTGTCCGCGCTGAAGGAATGCAAGGACAAGGGCGGCAAGGTGGTGGCGGTCAACCCGCTGCCCGAGGCGGGCCTGTTCAACTTCAAGGACCCGCAGACCGTCTCTGGTGTGGTGGGCGGCGGCACTCCGCTGGCTGACGAGTACCTGCAGATCAAGGTCGGCGGTGACCTGGCCCTGTTCCAGGCGCTGGGCCACCTGCTGTTGGCCGAGGAGGAACGGAACCCCGGGACCGTCGTGGACCATTCCTTCATCGCCGCCCAGACCGACGGGTTCGACGCCTACCGCGACGCCCGCAAGGAGCTGGACTGGGCCGAGACCGAGCAGGCCACCGGCCTGTCCCGGGAACAGATCGAGACCGTCGCCGGGATGCTCATCAAGTCCAAGGCCACCATCTTCTGCTGGGCGCTGGGCGTGACGCAGCAGCCGCACTCGGTGGACACCATCAAGGAAATGGTCAACGTCCTGCTGCTGCAGGGCAACTTCGGCAAACCCGGCGCCGGCGCCTGCCCCGTGCGCGGCCACTCCAACGTCCAGGGCGACCGCACCATGGGCATCTGGGAAAAACCCAAGGAATGGCTCCTCACAGCGCTCGACACCGAGTTCGGCATTACCTCCCCGCGGCACCACGGCTACGACGCCGTGGAGTCCATGGAGGCGTTCGAACGCAACGAGGTGGACGTGTTCGTCTCGATGGGCGGCAACTTCTCGCTCGCCTGCTCCGACACCGAAATGCTGGAGGCAGGGATGCAGCGGATCGGGCTGACCGTGCACATCTCCACCAAGCCCAACCGCTCCCACATCGTCCACGGCCGCACCTCGCTGATCCTGCCCACCCTGGGCCGGACCGACAAGGACGACAAGCACCCCAAGGGCGCGCAGTTCCTGTCCGTGGAGGACTCCATGTCCGTGGTCCACTCCACGCAGGGCCGGCTGACGCCGGTCTCGGAGCACCTGCTCGCCGAGCCGGTGATCGTAGCCCGGATGGCTGAGGCCACCTTTGGCCCGGACCACTCCGTGGACTGGAAGGCCATGGCCGAGGACTACGACGTGATCCGGGACCACATCGAACGGGTCCTGCCCGGCTTCGAGGACTTCAACGCCCGGGTCCGGACCAAAAACGGGTTCGTGCTGCCCAACCCGCCCCGGGACACCCG
>NZ_JARHXQ010000186.1:0-3617 GCF_029222765.1 Arthrobacter sp. Cr_A7
GACGCCGGGGAAACAGATGCCGACATGGCCCGCCGGCACACGGAGCTCTTCCGTAAGGCGATCAGCGGGGCAGGGGTGGCTGAAGCTGATCCCCGCTATGCCGGCGGTGCCGTTGGGCTCCTGCCCGTCCAGCCCCAGTCACCCGGCCTTGCCGAACGCATCTGGTGGGGAGCCGGGAGCCGCAAAACTGCGGTCTGGGCCGCGGAACTGGGCATGAACCTGATGAGTTCCACGCTGCTGACCGAGGACACGGGCGTGCCGTTCCACGAGTTGCAGGCGGAACAGATCCAGCTGTTCCGGGACGCCTGGTCCGCTGCGGGCCATAGCCACGTACCCCGGGTTTCGGTCAGCCGCAGCGTGCTTCCCATCGTGGACGCCGAGGACAGCCGGTTATTCGCCGGCAGCGCCTTACGCGACAGCCGGGACCAGGTGGGCATTATCGACGGGCTCACCGCCAGGTTCGGCAAGAGCTATGTGGGTGAACCGGACCAGCTGGCGGAACAGCTCGCCGCGGACACCGCCGTCCAGGCCGCGGACACCCTGCTGCTGACCGTGCCCAACCAGCTCGGGGTGGAATTCAACGCCAAGCTCCTGGGCAATATGGCCCGCCACATCGCCCCGGCGCTGGGCTGGAGTCCGTCCCGCTCCTGACCAGCCGAAATATTCCGGATGCGGAGCCAAAGTTGCCTGCACCGGGCGCTCCGGAGATACACTAAGCACGCTTACTGATTTGTGGAGGAACCATCTGCGTACCGCAGCCGTTACTCTTAGAGTGCGGCTTTGGGGGCTTAGCGCCACCATTACAGCGTGACTGCGGAACGGTCATATGACGGAGAGAGAGAATTATGGCTCGCGCCGCTCTAGGCTTAATCGCATGATCCGGTTACGACAGCTGGCCCAGGCGGCCTCTGTGCTCACTACGCCTTTGGCGCCGGAGGATATCCTCGCGCTTTTCAACCCCGTCTACTCGGCACGGCAGCTCCGCGGTGTGGTGACGCGCGTGGTTCAGGAAACCGCGCAGTCGGCCACCATCTTCTTCCGCCCCGGCCGCGGCTGGCACTCCCACCTGGCAGGGCAGTGGGCGCGCATCGGCGTCGAACTCGACGGCGTCCGCCACTGGCGGTCCTACTCCCTCAGTGCCCCCGCGGGCAAGGACCCGGCCATCACCGTGACCGACGTCGGAGCAGTGTCCGGGACCCTGGTGCGCACCACCAAGCCCGGCGACGTCCTCTTCCTCGCACCCCCGCAGGGCGACTTCGTGCTTCCCGAGCACCCGCGGCCCCTGCTGATGGTGACCGCGGGCAGCGGCATCACTCCGGTGATGTCCATGATCCGCACCCTTGTTCCCCGGCGTCCGGATGCCGACGTCGTGCTGGTCCACTCAGCCCGCACGCCGGGTGACAGCCTCTTCCGCGAGGAACTCGCCGAACTTGCCGACCAGTTCCCCAACTTCCGGCTTGCCCACTGGTTTACCGGCGAGCAGGGCCGCATGGACCTCACCAACACCTCCCAGCTGGACGAGATCTGCCCGGACTGGAAGGAACGCGCGGCCTACGCCTGCGGCCCGGACAGCTTCCTGGACGACGCCGAAGCGCTGTGGAAGCGCGCCGCGCTCACAACGGCAGCGCCCGGAACGGACGTCGCGGTGGCCGGCAGCGCCGGAAACCTCATGATCGAGCGCTTCAACACCACCTTCGACGCCGGCGTGGGGCACGACGGCGGGCTGGTCACCTTCGAAGCGTCCGACCGTGAGGTGGAAGCCGACGGCGACACCCCCATCCTGGACGTCGGCGAGGACGCCGGGGTGCTGATGCCCAGCGGCTGCCGGATGGGAATCTGCCACAGCTGCCTCACCCCGCTCCTGTCCGGACAGGTCCGCGACCTCCGTACCGGGGAAATCCATGGCGAACCCGGCCAACTGATCCAAACGTGTGTCTCGGCAGCCGCCGGACCCGTCAACCTCGAAATCTGAGGAGCATCAAGGTATGTCTGTAATAACACCCAGCAAGGTCACTCCTGCCGGCGGCAGTTCACCCAAGAGCTCAAGGACGCGCCCCGGAAAGCTCGCCGAATCCGGCAGCCCCACCGTCCGCCCGCCGGCCGCGGCCCACCTCAGCGACGAACAGGTGGCGGAGCTCGGCCGTGAACTCGACGCGATCCGCGACGAAATCCTGGCAAAGCGCGGCGCGGAAGATGCCGCGTACATCCGCCGCATGATCAAGATCCAGCGCGGGCTGGAGATTTCCGGCCGCGCCGCATTGCTGGTCAGCAAGAACAAGGCTGCCTGGGTCACCGGAACCACCCTGCTCAGCCTTGCCAAGATCCTGGAAAACATGGAGCTGGGCCACAACATCCTGCACGGCCAGTGGGACTGGATGCGGGACCCGGACATCCACTCCACGACGTGGGAGTGGGACTTCGTTACCCCCTCGCGCTCCTGGCAGCACACCCACAATGACCTGCACCACCGCTGGACCAACGTTGTGGGCAAGGACAACGACGTCGGATACAACCTCCTGCGCATGGACGAGGAGCAGCCGTGGAAGCCCATCAACCTGGCCAACCCGCTGTTCAACGCCATCCTGGCGCCGGTCTTCGAGTGGGGCATTGCCATCTATGACCTCGAGCTGACCGAGTACAAGGAAGGCACCAAGTCCAAGGAGGCCCTGCTCAAGGACCTCAAGGCCCTGGGCAAGAAGGTTGTCACGCAGTTCACCAAGGACTACGCGGCAACCCCGGCCGTTGCCATGCTCACCGGTTCCGGCAAGCAGGCCCTGTACGGCACGCTCGCTGCCAACGCCGTCCGCAACGTCTGGGCCCACGCCGTGATCTTCTGCGGCCACTTCCCCGAGGGCACCGACACCTTCACGGAGGATATGGTTGAAGGGGAGACCCGGGGTGACTGGTACGTCCGGCAGATGATCGGCTCGGCCAACATCTCCGGCTCCAAGTTCATGCACACCATGACCGGAAACCTGTCACACCAGATCGAGCACCACCTGTTCCCGGACCTGCCCTCCAACCGGTACGCCGAGGTGGCACCCCGGGTCCGCGAGATCTGCCAGCGCTACGGCCTGAAGTACACCACCGGGCCGCTGCTGAAGCAGGTGGGCTCGTCCTGGGCCAAGGTCTTCAAGCTGGCCCTTCCGGGCAAGGCCGCCAAGGCCTGATTCCCGCTACCGCCGCAAGCTGGGCGACAGAACCATGTCGTCCAGCTTCGGCAGGGCATGCCTCAGCCGGTGGTCCGCCTGGTGCAGGATGTCCTCGGCGGCCGACAGGCTGCCGTCCCCAACCACAACTATGGCGGTGCCCTGCAGCCTGTGGCCGTTCCAGCGCAGCTGCAGCCGCTTCACCGCCAGTACACCCGGGGTTCCTTCCAGGGCCTCATGGGCGCGTGACACCAGGTCCGGCTCAATGCCGTCCATCAGCCGGCGGCCAATGCTGCGGACCGTGCCCCACAAGAGCACCACGATGGCTGCCGAAATCAGCAGCCCAACAATCGGGTCCGCCAGCGGGAATCCGAGCATAGCGCCCGCCGCGCCGAGCACCACGGCCAGCGATGTGAAACCGTCGGTGCGCGCGTGGACGCCGTCAGCCACCAGGGCCGCCGATCCGAT
>NZ_JARHXQ010000187.1:0-2720 GCF_029222765.1 Arthrobacter sp. Cr_A7
GACGCCTATGCACCTGAAGGCTTACCAGCGAAGCCCTGCCCCGCGCCGCCGGAGACAAAAGCCAAGTACGGTCCTTTCCGGCTACGGCCGGTCCGCCGCAGCCTTCCAGGAGCGGCAGCTGTCCAGCCTGCAACGGCTGGTCCGGCGCCTGGTTCCCCGGCATCCCGCCCAGGTGATTGTGCTGGGCTTCGCGCTGGCGATTGCCGCGGGCACCGGCCTGCTCATGCTGCCGGTGGCCAAAGCCGGCGACGGCGGCGCCTCCCTGCTGGAAGCCCTCTTCACGGCCACGTCCGCCGTCTGCGTCACCGGGCTGATCACCGTGGACACCCCGGTGTTCTGGAGCGGATTCGGGCAGGCCGTTATCCTGGCGCTGATCCAGGTGGGCGGGTTCGGCGTCATGTCCTTCGGCACCCTCCTGGGCGTGCTGATGGCCCGCCGGCTGGGCCTGCGCTCCCGGATGCTGGCCGCCGCCGAAACCAAAAGCCACGGCTTTGGCGACGTGCGCCGCGTCCTGCTGGGCGTCTTCCTCATCACGGTCATCGTGGAAACCGCACTGGCCCTGGTCCTGATGCTGCGCTTCATGCTGGGCTACGGATATCAGCCCTGGGAAGCGCTCTGGCACGGGGTCTTCCACTCCATTTCCGCGTTCAACAACGCCGGCTTCGCGCTGTACTCGGACAACCTCATGGGCTTCGTCAGCGACCCCTGGATCTGCCTGCCGATCGCCGCCGGAGTGATCATCGGCGGGCTCGGCTTTCCCGTCCTGTTCGAGCTGCGGCGCCAGTACCGGCCCGTCTTCTGGAGCATGAACACCAAACTGGTCCTGGTGGGCAGCGCCGTGCTGCTCGCCGGCGGCACGGCCTTCCTCACCGCCGCCGAGTGGACCAATCCCGCCACCTTGGGCGGGCTCCCGCCCGGCGACCGCATCCTGGGCGGGTTCTTCCAGTCCGTCATCACCCGCACGGCCGGGTTCAACAGCATCGACATCGCGCAGATGCACCCCGTGTCCTGGATGGGCATGGACATCCTGATGTTCATCGGCGGCGGGCCTGCCGGAACCGCCGGCGGCCTGAAGATCACCACGTTCGCCGTCCTGTTCTTCATCCTCGCCACCGAACTGCGCGGCGGCACCGCGGTGAACATCTTCGGAAAGCGGCTCTCCCGGGCCGTGCACCGGCAGGCCATCACCGTGGTGCTCCTGGCCATCGCGCTCATTGTGGGCTCCACGATGTTCCTCATGCTGATCACCGATTTCGGGCAGGAGCGGATCCTCTTCGAAGTGGTCTCCGCCTTCGCCACGGTGGGCCTGTCCACCGGCATCACCGCCGGGATGCCGCCGGCCGGGCAGGTGGTGCTGATCCTGCTGATGTTCATCGGCCGCCTTGGCCCCGTCACACTTGGCACCGCACTGGCCGTCCGCGGCCGACCCATTATGTACGAATACCCGAAGGAAAGGCCCCTCATTGGCTAAGGACTTGTTCTCCCGCAGAGCCGGGCGCGTGGCGCAAGCTGATTCCGTGGCCGTGATCGGCCTGGGCCGGTTTGGTGGTTCGCTGGCACTGGAGCTTGAAGCCCAGGGAACCGACGTGCTGGGCATCGACAGCAACGAGGAAATCGTGCAGTCCTACAACGGCCTGCTCACCCACGTGGTCCGGGCCGACTCCACCAAGGAGGAGGTCCTGCGGCAGCTCTCCGTCCACGAGTTCGACCGTGTGGTGGTGGGCATCGGCACCGACCTCGAGGCCAGCATCCTGACCACCTCGCGGCTGCTGACCTTCAAGCACCCGCAGATCTGGGCCAAGGCCATCAGCGAACCGCACGCCGAGATCCTGGGCCAGCTGGGCGTCGAGAACGTCATCCGGCCTGAGCACGACATGGGCAAGCGGGTGGCGCACCTGGTGCGCGGGTCCATCCTGGACTACGTGGAGTTCGAGGACGACTTTGTGATGATCCGCACCCAACCGCCCTCCGAAGCGCGGGACCGGCCGCTGGGGGTGCTCGGGCTGCGGGACAAGTACGGCATCACGATCGTTGCGGTGAAGAGGCCGGGGACTGCATGGACCCACACCACCGCGCAGACCGTCCTCTACGACGACGACCAGATCATCGTCCAGGGCCCCAAGAACCTCGCCGAGGGTTTCAGCACCATGGCCTAGGAGGCCTTACCGGTGGTTGAGCTTGTCGAAACCCCGGGTTTCCACAAGCCCAACCACCATTAATTCGGCAGGCCCAACCACAGTTAAGCCGCCAGGTCTCGTTCACGTACCAGGCGGGCGGCTGCTGCCGAAGCGGTGATCGCGACGGCGGCCATCAGGAGGGCGCCCTCCGGGTGGAAGGCCTCAACGGGCATGGCCGACGAATGCCGGAACGGACTGAGGTCCTGCAGCCAGGTTGGCAGGCCCAGCAGCTCCCCGAACTGTCCGAGGACCAGGGCAACGGCCAACGCACCCCAGCCGACGGCGCCGCTCCACCTGGATGCCAGGGCGAACACCAGCGCGGTCACGGCAGGGAAGACGAGTGCCGCCGGGATGTGGGCCAGTGCGGCTGCCAGCACGGTGCCCGGACTGCTGCCACCCGCCTGCGACAAGGCAAGCACGACGGCCGCCGACGCCCCCGCGGAGGCCGCGACCGCCGTCGTCGTGATTGCTGCGACGGCCAGCGTTCCCCCCAGCCAGCGAAGGCGCGACGCCGGCACGGCCAGGAGCAGTTCAGCGCGCCCT
>NZ_JARHXQ010000188.1:0-12317 GCF_029222765.1 Arthrobacter sp. Cr_A7
GACGGCGAAGGCGCCGGTGCCGGCGCGGCAATCGAGGGAGGCGGTGCTGGCGGTGCCGTCGGCGACGACGCGGGAGCCGTCGTCGTCGGCGTCTTTGCCCCGACACCTCGCAGCAGCGGCACAACGCCGTGCTTGTCCGGGATGGTCCAACTGGTTGGGGTGTCAGACGGCGAGCCTGCACCTGGCGCGTACGACGTTTGCCCAGGTCCGGATCCCACGAGGGCACGGAGCGGAATCAGGCCCCAGTTGAGGGGGCTGGTGTGCGTGCCGTCCAGGATGGTCTCAAAGTGCAGATGGCACCCGGTAGACCAGCCGGTGCTGCCCACGCGGGCGATGACCTGTCCCACGTGCACCGTGTCCCCGCTGCGGACCGCGACGGACTCGAGATGGTTGTACGTGGTGATCAGGCCGTTGCCATGGTCAATCTCCACGCGGTTGCCGCCGCCCCAGGGATGCCACCCGGCGGCACGGACCACGCCGGAGTCAGCAGCGTAAACCCGCGTTCCGCAGGGAGCGGCATAGTCCTGGCCCAGGTGGAATTCTCCCGGTTCACCCGTCAGCGGGCTCACACGGAACCCGTAGGGCGAGCTGGCGTTCAGCAGCTCCAGGGGTGCCATCAGGTAACCCGCCGGCGGCCTGCCAACTCCGTTCAGCCCAACTGACGCTGTTAGAGCCCATTCCGGACGGGAACTGCTGACGAGCGTCCGCGGGAAGGACACGGCAATGTGGGAGTCCGTGAGTACGGCGGGAGCCAGGGCCCCGGGCTTCGGGTTAAGCGAAGATGAAAGCCCGACATCAAAGAAGGGCCACTGTGGTCCAGTGCCGGAGGCCACCGCGCTGCCCGAGACACCGCCGGCCTGGGTGCTGGACGCCTCGAGCACCTGGGATTCCAGGGGACCGCCGGACACATTCAGTGCGCCGATGGATACCGCCAGCGCGCCGGTAACTGCCAGCGCCCGCGCCGCGGCAACACCGCGACGCCTGGCGCGCCTGTTCTTGGCCATTCCTGAATGCTTGCCCAATTTGACCCCAAAAATTTGGCCACCCGCACTCTGTCTTGACGGGTAAGTTCTATCTGAACATATGGGCGTAACCATGGGAAAACCCTTGGGCCAAAGTTTGTGGATATTTGGGGGACGCAACTGCCTGCGCACCGGCCCATGGGACAGGGGCATGGGCGACAATGGGCTATGCGCAGTTTCCTCCGGAAATGGCAGGACGAACTCAAGAAGACCTTTACGGGCAAGGCCGATGCGCCGCCGGACTGGGCGTTGCGGCTGGAAGAAGGGGATGACCCTGGCTACCACCTGCCCGGCTCTGCAGTCTGGGCCGTGCACGGTTCAATGTCCCCCATCGTGGCGGGAATCCGGACGCTGCTGATGCAGTCACTCCATCCAGGCGCCCTGGCCGGGGTCCATGAACACTCGAATTTCCGCGAAGACCCCTTGGGCCGGCTGGCCAACACCATCCGCTGGATCTTCACCGTCACGTACGGCTCGAAAGGGGCGGCTGAGGAGGCCTCACGCATGGTCCGCCGGCTGCACGAGCCGGTCCAAGGAAATTACAGCGACAATCAGGGAGCGATTCGCAGCTACAGCGCCAATGACCCCGAACTTGCAAGCTGGATCCACATTGCCTTTACGGACGCTTTTCTCACGGCGCACAAAATTTGGGGCGGGGCCATTCCCGGCGGACCGGACGCTTACGTCAGGGAGTGGGCGCAGGCGGGCAGGCTGATGGGCGTGCCCCAACCGCCGCTCAGCGAGGCGGAGATGCGCCGCCAGCTGGACCGCTGGTATGAAAACGGCGACTTGCGCGTGGACGGGCGGGTGGCGGAAACCGTGGAGTTCATCCGCAACGCGCCACTGCATCCCTTGCTGCGGCCCGGCTACCGGATCCTGTTCGCGGGAGCCGTGTACAGCCTCGAGCCAAGGTACCGGCAGATGCTCGGGCTGGATGTTCCACGGCTGGGCCCGTTCCCGCTGCCGGTGAAGTTGGCCACAAAAGCCGTTCTCGGCGTCGTCCGCCTTGCCCTCGGCCCACGGGGACCCAGCGAACTGGCCGCCCGGGCCCGGCTGCGGCGCCTGGGCGTTCCAATGGCAGACGAGGGATAACCCTTGCCCCAGGAACGGTGTGGACATAGCCAGGATCCGGCAGCGGCTGCAAATGCAAGAACCCGGCCCCAACGATGTGGGACCGGGTTCTCGACCGGCGGAGAATGGGGGATTTGAACCCCCGAGGGCGTTAACCCAACACGCGTTCCAGGCGTGCGCCATAGGCCGCTAGGCGAATTCTCCAGCTGCTTCTGAATCAAAAGCAGATACTAGAGTACCTGATGTTTCGCGCATCGCCCAATCGGCCGTTTACGCGCCGTTTTCGAATCCGCGGCGCCCGGTTTCAGCCGGACCTTTCTGCGGCTTAACGCCGAAATGGACGCCCCCAACGCGCCCATTCCATTGGTACCCCGTTGAGCTGCCGGGTCCGGCCCCGTTCAGCCAGGCCACACAGCTCACAATCAGGAGATTGCCCCAATCGGTGTACATACCCATGATCGTGCGTGGCGAAGGGATTGGCAATGGAAATCAGGGGAATCCCCTTATGCTTCGGGCACGATAGAAACCATGACGGAGCTGCACGCCCTGGTGGCCTACACCCCTGCTACCCACACGGACCTGGTCCTGAAGGCCATCGGTGACGCAGGGGCAGGCAGGATTGGCAACTACTCCCACTGTTCCTTCGTCTCACCCGGCACCGGCTCCTTCACTCCGCGGGATGGCGCCGAGCCGTTCGTTGGGCAGGTGGGCAGGAGCGAAAAGGTGGCGGAGGACCGGATTGAGTGCGTGGTCGAGGAGCCCTTTCTGGCCGCCGTCGTTGCCGCCTTGCGCGCCGCCCATCCTTATGAAGAACCGGCTTTTATGAGCTGGCAGGTGCAGGGCTGGCGCTGACGGACGGCCGATTCGAGTCGGACCGGATGTTCGGGTAAAGTATCTGACGGCCCCTCATGTGGCGTCATCCTGTTGAACTCCCCCAGGACCGGAAGGTAGCAAGGGTAGGCGGGCTCTGGCGGGTGCATGGGGGGTCTTTACTATTCCCCCACAGGGCGGCAGGATGTCAGCCCGGATTGGTAGGGTTTTCTCTGTGACAGTTACTACCGCCCTCTACCGCAGATACCGTCCCGACTCGTTCGCAGACGTCATCGGGCAGGAGCACGTCACCGGGCCGCTGATGACGGCTTTGCGGAAAAACCGCGTCAATCACGCCTACCTCTTTTCCGGTCCCAGGGGCTGCGGTAAAACCACGTCGGCCCGCATCCTGGCACGCTGCCTGAACTGCGCCGAAGGCCCTACCGACACCCCTTGCGGCACGTGCCCAAGCTGCGTCGAACTTGCCCGTGGCGGGTCAGGATCGCTGGACGTCATCGAGATCGATGCCGCCAGCCACGGTGGCGTGGACGATGCCCGTGATCTCCGTGAACGGGCCACGTACGCCCCCGTCCGGGACCGCTACAAGATCTTCATCATCGATGAAGCCCACATGGTGACGTCCGCCGGGTTCAATGCCCTGCTGAAGATCGTTGAAGAACCCCCGGAACACATCAAGTTCATCTTCGCCACCACCGAGCCGGACAAGGTCATCGGGACCATCCGCTCCCGCACCCACCATTACCCCTTCCGCCTGGTGCCGCCCGAGCCCCTGATGGCCTACCTGGAACTGCTCTGCAACCAGGAAAACGTCCCGGTGGCTCCCGGCGTGCTGTCGCTGGTCATCCGCGCCGGCGGAGGGTCCGTCCGCGACTCGCTCTCCGTGCTGGACCAGCTCATGGCCGGCGCCGGTCCCAACGGCCTGGACTACGAGCTCGCCGTCGCACTGCTCGGCTACACCCACGCTTCGCTCCTCGATGACGTCGTTGAGGCGGTGGCTGCTTCTGATGCCGCCACCGTTTTCCGGGCGGTGGACCGGGTCATTCAAACCGGCCATGACCCCCGCCGCTTTGTCGAGGACCTGCTGGAGCGCTTCCGCGACCTGATCATTGTCCAGGCGATGCCGGAGAGCGCCCATACCATCCTTCGGGGAATGCCCGCGGACCAGATCGCCAGGCTTCAGAACCAGGCCCATAACCTGGGCGCCGCCGAGTTGTCGCGGGCGGCTGATGTCACCAACACGGCGCTGACCGAGATGACCGGTGCCACATCCCCGCGGCTGCACCTCGAGCTGCTGTGCGCCCGCATCCTGCTGCCCAGCTCCGAGCAGAACGAGCGCGGCATGGCCGCAAGGATCGACCGGGTGGAACGGCGCCTCAACTACGCCGGGAACGACGTCGGCGCTCCCGCCGGCATGGGTGCGGCCAGCGCCGGAGCTGCTGCTCCAGCTGCCGCTGCCCCCGCTCCCCAGGCGGCACGCGGAACTGCAGCCTCCCCCGCAGCCGCTCCGCACGTGGCCGCACACGATGGTCAGGCCGCTCAGGCCGAGCCAGCTTCTCCTGCCGGAGTGCGCCCGGTTCATCCGGAACCCGCAGGGGTGCCTGCGGCCTCGCCACGGGAGGAATCACGCCAGCCTGTGGCGCCGGAGCCGGCAGCCGCTGAAGCCGGCCGGGGCGTTCCCGCCCCTGGCGGCAGTGCATCGTCGGATGCCGCCGCCCGCACACCCCTGACGGCTCCCCGCGTGAGCACCAATGACTGGCCCGTGGACGAAACCTCGGCTGTCCGCCGGTCACCTGATGGCCCGGTACCTGCACGCCCCGCCCCCGAACGTTCCGTTCCTGCGCCGGTCGCTCCCCCGGTTCCTGCCGCCGGAGTGGAACGTGCCGCCAACGGTCCCGCCGCCGCCCGCCCGGCCGCGGCTGCCGTCGCCGGCGGTCCAGCCAACGGTCCCGGCAATGCCCCTGCCACCAGCCCCGCCCCGGCGGCTGCCCCCGCAGCAATGGGCGACGTCGAAGTCCTGCGCCGCGCCTGGCCGGATGTCCTGCAGACCCTGTCCAGGATCAAGCGCAGCACGTGGGCCCTCGTGGAACCCAACGCGCAGGTGAGCGCCTTCGACGGAGCGGTTCTCACCCTTTCGTTCACGACGTCCGGACTGGCGGGGGCCTTCGGCCGTGCCGACCATTCGGACAACCTGCGCCAGGCGATCCACAAGACGGTGGGCATCGACTGCCAGATCAACGCGGTGGCCGGCGGCGGCGTGCAAGCGAGCTCTGAGCCAAACCCAAAAGCGCCAGTCAGCCATACAGCCCCGGCCACGTCAGCTGACGTCGCCTGGGGGCTGGTGCCCGCGCCAGCCACATCCGTGCCGGCGCCGAGATCTTCCAGTTCCCCCGCAGGCGCGGCCACACCGGCGCCAACACCTTCCGGGTCCGGGCACACTCCCAGCGTCGAAAGGCGCAGCGAAGGGCCCGGCCCTGACGGCATCCGCCAAGGGGGTGCATCCGGCAGCAGTGCGGTGGCAGGCATTGGAGCGGCAGCACCAGCCACCGGCCCCGCGCCTGCCCACCCCGAGGACGCGAACCCTGCCCGCCCGTCCCGGGAAGCAAGTGGGCGTCCGGCCGCAGGTGTGCCCTCCCAGCCCCAGGCGCTGGCCCCCGCATCAGCCGGAACCAATTCTTACCCCCCACTGGCGGGGGACTACTCATACTCGGACGACGACTGGGGCGCGCCCCGCGACGAAGACGCTCCACCGCTGGATGAGGAACCCCCTTTGGATTGGGAGCCGTCTTCCAACCGAGGGGTAAGCCGCCCCGCTCCAGCTGTGACGGCACCGGCTCCCCGCAGCTCCGGAAGCCAGGACAGGCAGGACCAAACCGCCGCGCCCGGAGCTGCGGCGGCGCACCGTCCCGCCGCTGCCGATGTTGCCCACGATCCTTGGGCCCGGGCCGTCGAACAGGCACCCGGGGTGTGGGTTGTCGGGAACGAGAGCAACGTGGGCAGGACGCCTTCCCCCGCCACTTCCGGCACGGGGGCCGGGCAGGAAGCAGCGCCCCGCTACGAACCCGCCACGGCCCAGGTGCCACCGTCCATCCCGGTCACCACGCCCGGGGTGCCCGCGGAACCGGACTGGGGCCTTGCCTCAGCCCCTGCCTCTTCCCTTGAGGACCGGGCACAGCCGGTGGCACCCGGACAATCTTTCCCGGGGCAGGCAACCCCAGTACAGGCGTCCCTTGGTTCTGCATCGCCAGGCTCGGCCTCCCCAGCGCCGTCTTTCCCGGTCCCGGCCGCGCCCGAACCTGAGCGCGTTCGGGCCCCGGAGTACGCCATGGCGTCGGCTGCGCCCGCTGCCGCTCCCGTCACGGCCGCTCCGCCCCGGCCAACCCCTGCCGGTTCGCCAGTCCCCGCGGCCTCCAGGGCAAGCGCGCCTTCTCCGGTCGCAACCCCTGGGGCCGGCAGCGGAGAAACCCGGCAAAGCCTTTACCAGCGGCTGTCCAACAGTCCTGAAGCCGAGGCTGGCCGCGCCAAGGCACCTGCCCGGGCGGTTGCGGCTGCCGCCAGCTATGTCCAGGACATCCCCAGCGCTGACGATGAGACCATCGAGGAGTCCGGTGTGTTCGGGCGCGCGGCGGTGGAGCGTATTCTGGGCGGAAAGCTGATTGAGGAGCGCTCCGCCGACGGAAGCCCCCTCCCGCCCCGATACTGACGGTTACAGGCCGGTCATTGAACCGGCCGGCGTTGCTCCGGATGCCTTTGCTTTACCCGCTGTCCACACCAAGCTAAAGAGGAAATCGTGTACGAAGGTGCTGTCCAGGAGCTGATAGACGAGCTCGGACGCCTTCCGGGCGTGGGACCCAAATCCGCACAGCGGCTGGCGTTCCACATCCTTGAAGCAGACCCGCAGGATATGAAACGGCTGGTGGACGCAATCACCACGGTCAAGGACCGGGTCAAATTCTGCACGGTCTGCGGCAACGTTACCGAGCAGGAGCTCTGCAACATCTGCCGTGACCCCCGCCGCGACCCCGCGGTCATCTGCGTGGTGGAGGAATCCAAGGATGTCCTGGCCGTAGAGCGCACGCGCTCGTTCCGCGGCCGGTACCACGTTTTGGGTGGAGCCATCAATCCGATCGCCGGCATTGGCCCCGAGCAGCTGCGGATCCGGGAATTGCTGACACGGCTCAATGACGGTGCCATCCAGGAAGTCATCATCGCCACCGATCCCAACCTGGAGGGCGAGGCGACGGCAACGTACCTGGCACGCATGCTCAAGACCATTGGCATCGCAGTCACCCGGCTCGCGTCAGGCCTCCCCGTAGGCGGAGACCTGGAGTACGCGGACGAAGTCACCCTGGGACGCGCCTTCGAAGGCCGGCGGAACGCACTGACCTGACCGCCCCGCCCCTGCGGGCACCGGCAGGGAACCCGGCTGCGCGCAGGGGCGTACTTGCCGCGGAGTTCTGCCAGCCGCGCAGCATGCGCCCGCTAGGCGGACCGGCGACGGCGGTCCGCTGCCGCGTGTGCACCTACCAGCAGCGCACCTGCCACCGCTGCCTGCAGGAGAAGCCCTACCGCGGCCATCGGCATGCGCTGTGCATCCCTGCTCCGCGGTTCACCATTGACGCACAGCACCTGGGTTCCGTCTGCCGCTTCCTGGAATGCCGCTGACAGGGACCTGATGAGTCCGGCGCCGGTGCCGGCGTCTCCGGCCAACATCACAAACAGAACGCTGGGACTGGCAGCGGGGAGCCACATAACCCGCTCCGTCCGGTACACCTCCGCTACCCCCACCGAAACGGCTGAGCACTCGTAGGCGACGGTGGATCCATCCGGCGCCCGCTCGATGTTCAGGGCAACTGTGACCGGTTCCTCTGTCCGGACGGCGGGCACCAGGAAAGCAGCAGCTGCAACACTTCCTGCCACCAGGAACAATGCCAGAGCCCAGCCGGCAACACGCGTCCGGCCAGCACGCCACCCCAGCGCGGCAACAGCCACCCCCATGCCTCCGAAGAGCGCGCCTTCAATCACTGCGACGCCGGCCGAAATGGCCGCCGCAGTCCCGGGTTCACCGGCGGCCGCCGCTTGCAGCAGCAGGGTGGTGAGGATGAGCACCGCGAAGACCAGGCCACGCAACGCTGCAGCGAGCACGGCAGCAAAGATCCTGCGCTCCGGATCCCCGCCGGCGGCCGCCGGCGCCCAGTACCGCATACCCCAGTGCATTGCCACCAAGGCGGCCGTAGCCGGCAACAGCGACGAAGCCATCACGTACGCAAGGACCGGGGGAGGCACCCATTCCGTAGAATCTCCGGCCGTTCCCGGCAGGAGCACCAAGGCGGCAACAACGGCCCACGTGGTGCAGAGGCCAGCCACGGCAACTGCCCAGAACCGAAGTGTCCGGACGGTTCCCAGCACGTCGGCCACGGCCGCCCGCCCGGCCGCCACAAAGCCAGCCGCCACAAAACGCCGGGCATCGCGGCCCGGCCGCCCGTCGTCGCCGTCGTTGTCGATGTCTTTGTCGTACGGCAGCGGCGGAAAGGCGCCTGGCCCGATCGGCTCGAAATAGGGATCGGCCATCGAATCAACAGATGACTGCGGGTCGTCGGCCACGGGGGACCCACCTTTCCCTGGTCAGGCCCCAGCCCCGGCTGAAACCGGCAGGCACGCCGGCCGCACGAACTCCATTACGTCCCATCGTGGTCCCACGCCGCGGGCCTGTCCAGAGCTTGCATGCTCAGGCGATGCGGGTACCCCGGGCAAGGCGGCGGGCAGGCGTCCGGAGGGCACGCCAGCCCAGCCACATCAAAAGCCCTGCCAGCACCAGCTGAAGGCCAAGGCCGAGGGGCCACAGCGGTGTCTTTTGCCCCAGGTAGGCCGGCTGCACGATCCCGTTCGCACACGGCACGGTACCCTCCGGCCCTGCCATTGACTGGCGCGCTGCCTGGCTGATGCCTTCAATCGCTCCCACGGACGGGAAACCCTGCTGGTTGGTGCGGTCCCGGTACGGAATCGCGTCCGCCACCACCACGAAGGGATTCATTCCCAGCGTCCACGCCACGCGCTCGGTGTGGAGTGCCGGCTGCTCGCGGAGCGGGCCGGAACAGGTGTACGTCGGTTCAAAAGGGCCCGACTGCAGCGGCGCATATTCGCGGTACTGGGCGTTGTTGGCCATTACCGTTCCCTGTGTCAGCCCCGTGCCGAGGCCGAAGGAGATCAATGTTCCGAAAACCAGGCCGGCCACCGCAAGGTAGGTCACCACGATCGAAAACAGCGGCCGGCCGGCGAGCGCCGAGATGCCGACGCCCAGGGCGCACACGACGCCCACTTCCACGGCAAGCATCAGCAGTGACACCAGCACGTGGCCAGGGGTCAGCCCGCCGAGCGCCACGCCGATGACCAGGAACGGCGTACTGGCAACGAGGAAGCCCAACGCCGCGAGCCAGGCGGCAAAGAACTTTCCCCACAGGATCTGGCCGGGTTCCAGCAGGGTTACCTGAAGGATGGCAAGTGTTCCGCCGGCCCGGTCGCCGTTCACCGCATTGGCTGACAAGGCAGGCGCCACCAGCAGGGCGAACAACAGGACGAACGCCAGGACCACCTCGAAAATCATGGAGCCCGGGCCGCTGGACTCCGGGGGCATGCCGAATGCCCGCTGGGCGGCCTGCGAGGCATTCCAGCTTGCCCACGTCAGCCACGTGACCAGCCCCGTCAGCAGGAACCAGATGGCCAGCATGATGTACCAGCCGCGCGACCGCAGCCGCTGTTTCAGTTCCAACGTCACCACATGGCCGATGCCGGCCAGGTAGGCCGCTGCCACGCCTGAGCGGGAGGTGTCCTCCCGGTTGCCTGTCAGCTGGCTCATTGCCGCTCCCCCTCGAGGTTCATGTACGTCTCTTCCAGGGCTCCGGCCGCTGGAGCGAAGGAAGTGATGCCGACGCCGGCGAGCACCAGGTCGCGCAGGAGCCTCTCCGCGTCCCCTTCGCTGGGGAGGGTGAGGCTCACGCCCGGGCGGCGCCCGTCCTCAGCGCGGAACACCAGGCCAAGCTCCGTGAGTGTGGCGGCAAGCGCGGAGGTGTCCGATGCCGTGATGGCGTACCGCCGGCCACCGGCGGCGGCCTCCTCGGTGGTCTGCTGCCGGACGGTACGCCCCTTGTTCACAAACACGGCGCCGTCAGCGATTTCGTCAAGTTCGCTCAGGACGTGGGAGGACACCACCACTGCTTTGCCCTCAGCCGCAAGCTGCCGCAGCATGATCCGAAGCTCCACCCGCGAGCCCGGGTCCAGCCCCGATGCCGGCTCGTCAAGGAGCAGGACGGAGGGATCATGGATTAATGCACGTGCCAGGCTGAGCCGTTGCTGCTGTCCCCGGGACAGGACGCGGGCGGGCTGGTCGGCGAGGTCGGCCAGCCGGACGCGTTGCAGCATCTCAGCAACCCTTTGCCCTATGCCGGCAGCGGGGAGCCGGTAGAAGCGGGCCATCTGGGTGAGGATCTCGCGCGCGGTCAGTGACTCCCAGACGCCCAGGGTGTCAGGCATCCAGCCGAGCCTGCTGCGGACCTCGGCCCGGTTCCGGCTGGGGTCCAGCCCGCCGACGCTGATGCTTCCCTCATCCGGTGCCAGCAGCGATGCCAGCATCAGCAGGAGTGTTGTCTTGCCTGCGCCGTTCGGCCCTATCAGGGCCGTGACTTTGCCGGCCGGGGCATGGAAGTCCATATGCTCGACGGCGTGCACCGCGCCGAAGCTGCGGCTGACCGCCCTGGCCGTAATACCGCCGTCGGGCACCGGCCCGTCCGGTTCTTCCGATGTTTCCGACATCATTGCCATGTTCCACGCACCTGTCCCCCACAGTTTTATGCATCCGATCACTTGAGCGTACGCCCGCCGTCCTTCCCCGGCCCTCCTCCTGCGGGCGGAGATTCGGTCACAATTCAACGCCGCGTTGCGCGCGGCGATAAACTGTCGGAGGAAGTCGCGCCGTCCTGGCGTCAGGCTGCCTGACCTCCAGAACTCCAATTGATCCAGTGAAGGTACGCGCATGAGTACGCCCACTACCGAAGTGCACAACACAACGCAGCCCCAGGTGCTGCCCACCGGCCGTGCGGTGACCAAACAGCTCATCGTGCAGAAGTTCGGCGGATCCTCCGTGGCGGACGCCGACGGCATTAAACGCGTTGCCAAGCGCGTGGTGGACGCCCAGGAAGCCGGCAACGAGGTAGTGGTTGTGGTGTCCGCCATGGGTGACACCACGGACGAACTCCTGGACCTCGCCGCGCAGGTGACCGATTCCGCCCCCGCCCGTGAAATGGACATGCTGCTGTCCGCGGGCGAGCGCATCTCCATGGCGCTGCTGGCCATGGCCATCAACAAGCTCGGCGCTTCCGCCCAATCCTTCACCGGTTCGCAGGCCGGAATGATCACTGACGGCATCCACGGCAAGGCCCGCATTATCGACGTCGATCCGCACCGGATCCGCACCGCCCTCGACAAGGGGAACATCGCCATCGTTGCCGGCTTCCAGGGCATGAGCCGGGCCACCAACGAAATCACCACCCTGGGGCGCGGCGGTTCAGATACCACCGCCGTGGCGCTTGCCGCCGCACTGGAAGCCGACGTCTGCGAGATCTACACCGACGTGGACGGCATCTACACGGCAGACCCCCGCGTTGTCCCCTCGGCACAGAAGATTGACACCATCTCCAGCGAGGAAATGCTCGAACTCGCAGCCTCCGGCGCCAAGATCCTGCACCTCCGGTGCGTCGAGTATGCCCGCAGGTTCGGCGTGCCGCTGCACGTCCGTTCATCATTCAGCCAGCATGAAGGCACCTGGGTCATTCCCAGCGCCGAAGACAAGATCACCACTCAAGAGGGAGTTGCCTTGGAGCAGCCAATCATCTCCGGCGTTGCACACGACCGTTCCGAAGCCAAGGTCACAGTTGTGGGCGTTCCGGACATCCCCGGCAAGGCAGCCGCAATCTTCCAGGTCATCGCCGACGCCCACTCCAACATCGACATGATCGTGCAGAACGTATCCACGCACGGCACCGGACGGACGGACATTTCGTTCACGCTGCCGATCGTCGAGGGCGCCGACGCCCTCACCGCCCTGCACGCAGCGCAGGACCAGATCGGTTTCGAGAGCATCGAATACAACGAGCAGATCGGCAAGCTTTCCCTGATCGGCGCCGGCATGCGTTCCCACCCCGGTGTTTCGGCGACATTCTTCAAGGCCCTGTCCGGCGCCGGCATCAACATCAACATGATCTCCACCTCCGAGATCCGCATCTCCGTGGTCACCCATGCTGACCTCCTCGACGAGGCAGTCCGCGTGATCCACAAGGCGTTTGAGCTGGACAGCGACAACGAAGCAACCGTTTACGGTGGCACGGGCCGCTAAGCCTGCCC
>NZ_JARHXQ010000189.1:0-2137 GCF_029222765.1 Arthrobacter sp. Cr_A7
GACGTCGAGGTCCCGCAAGCTGTCCTCGCGGTCAAGCAAGCGGCAGCGATCATATCCGAACGCCTGGTGGAGAACCAGCAGAGTTCGTAAACCGGAAGCATCAACGCCCCACGCCGCCGCCGACTCCGCTCGTCAGGGCATTCTGATGCCTGCCGTACGCGTTGACTGACCCTGAACCAGCGTGCAACTGAAGCGCTCCTTCGATTTTGCACGTGGTGCAGAATCGAACTGAGAACGCGATATGTACAAGAACAGCCAAATTCAGCACCCTGAAGATGATTGGGGTTCTCCTGTGGGTGGCGTGTGGGGTGGGGTTAGCTGCTGTGGGTGTAGCCGCCGTCGCAGGCGATGGTTTGGCCGGTGATGAATGCGGCTGCGGGTGTGGCGAGGAAGAACATGATGCCGACGAGGTCGGTGGGGACCATTCCGCGGGGGATGCATTGCAGGGAGGCGGCGCGTTCGCGGACTTCGGCGGTGGGGTTGACGGTGCGTTCGACTTCGGTGGCGACGCTGCCGGGGCGGATGCAGTTGACGGTGATTCCGTGGCTGCCGAGTTCGCGGGCCAGGGAGTTGGTCATGCCGATCAGTGCTGATTTGGAGGTGACGTAGTGCAGATAGTTCACGGTGCCGCGGGTGACTGCGTCGGATGAGATGTTGATGATGCGGCCGAAGCCTGCTTTGCGCATGTGGGCTGCGACGGCCCGGACGCAGAGGTAGGTGCCGGTGATGTTGACCTTCAGCACCTGTTCCCACTGTTCCAGGGGGATTTGGTCGAACGGGCCCTTTTCGATGCTCGCGAAGATCGAGGCGTTGTTGATCAGCACGTCGACCCGGCCCCATGTGTCGATGACGGTGTCGACCATGGCGGTAACGGACGCTTCGTCGGCCACGTTGACTTTCACGGCCAGGCCTACCCCGCCGGCGTCATGGATTTCCTTCACGACTGCTTCGGCCTTGTCGATGGCGAGGTCGGCTACCACGGCAACGGCTCCGGCCGCGGCGAACTGACGCGCGAGTTCCCGGCCGATGCCTTGGGCTGCGCCGGTGACAATGACCACCCGCCCCTCGACGCTGAAGTCCCGCGCTGATGCCGGCACGCCGGAGTCATGGGGAATGTGAGTCAGGGGTGTCGTCGTCATGGTCGATCCTCGTGGTTTCGCGTCGTGATGGGTCGTGCAGGCAGCGGTGAACACGGGTGCTGTCCTGGACAGCCTTGACCCTGTACCGCCTGGGCGTTTATCGGGAAAAACAGGAGACAGTGCACCCGCCCTGCCCTTGAACAATATCCCGCCATGTGGGATAGTGTCAATGGACGGCGGCCGGTTCTGCACGGATTGCAGCGGCGGGGCCGGGCGCCGCACCCCCGCGGATCTTGCCGGGGGAATACATCGACTTTGTGTGAAGGAGCAGGACATGCGCGTAAGCAAGGCAGCGGATACTGACATCGAAGCAGTCGGATCCATGCGTGAGGGAGTGCTGGACCAGAAGCACCTGCTGTTCGGTGAGGACGGCTCGCCGAACAATTACGACCTGAACATGGGCCACACCGGCGGCGGCGGGTGGCGGACCCCGCGTCACCGGCACAACTTTGACCAGGTCCGCTACGTGATCAAGGGCCGCCTGCCCTACTCCGAGAACGATTTCCTGGAGGAAGGCTGGGTCGGGTACTTCCCCGAGAGCGTCCACTACGGCCCGCAGGAACGCGCCGAGGGCCTGCGCACCCTGGTTCTCCAGTCCGGCGGCGCCAGCGGCCAGGGCTACCTGTCGGTCGCCCAGCGCGAAGCGACCAACGCCGAGCTGGAAAAGAGCGGCGAGTTCAAGAAGGGCATGTACACCTACACCGACGCCAACGGCGTTGAGCAGACCGTGGACGGCTCCCAGGCGATCTTCGAACACGCCACCGGCGGCAAGCTCGAGTTCGCCACCCCGCGCTACGAAGACGTCATCGCCATGAACCCCGACGCCTACGACTGGCTCCCCTCAACCGATCAGGGCGTGTCCGAGAAATGGCTGGGCACCTTCACCGAGCGCAACTTCCGCATCGGATTCCTCCGCCTGGAAGCCGGCGCCGTTTACCAGGCAGGCCAGTTCCCCTCCATCGAAATCCTGTTCCAGACCAAGGGCCAGGTCACCGCAG
>NZ_JARHXQ010000018.1:0-5193 GCF_029222765.1 Arthrobacter sp. Cr_A7
AAGTTCGGCATCAGCGTCACGTTCGTGGCGGATCCGGACAACCTGGACCAGTGGCGCGACGCCGTGCAGCCGAACACCAAGCTCTTCTTTGCCGAGGTGGTGTCCAATCCGCGGCAGGATGTCCTGGACATCGAAGGCGTCTCCCAGGCCGCCCACGAGGCAGGTGTGCCGTTGATCGTGGACAACACGCTGTCCACGCCGTACCTGATCCGTCCGCTCGAGTGGGGCGCGGATATCGTGGTCCATTCGGCCACGAAGTACCTGGGTGGCCACGGCGCAGCCATCGCCGGCGTCATCGTGGACTCGGGCAAGTTCGACTTCAGCAAGGACCCGGAGCGGTTCCCCGGCTTCAACACCCCGGACCCCACCTACAACGGGCTGGTCTATGGGCGTGACCTCGGGGAGGGTGGCGCCCTGGGCGCCAACCTGTCCTACATCCTTAAGGCACGCGTCCAGCTCCTGCGGGACCTGGGCTCTGCTGTTTCGCCGTTCAACGCCTTCCTGATCTCCCAGGGCCTGGAGACGCTGAGTCTCCGCGTGGAACGCCACGTGGCCAACGCCGCGGAGGTTGCCCGCTGGCTGGAAGCGCGTGACGACGTCGAATCCGTCGCCTACGCGGGCCTTCCCTCGAGCCCCTGGTACGAGCGTGGCCGTAAGTACGGACCGAAGGGGACCGGTGCCATTGTGTCCTTCAACCTGGCCGGGGGTGCGGAGGCCGGCAAACGGTTCGTGGACGCCCTGGAGCTGCATTCGCACGTGGCCAACATCGGGGACGTCAGGTCCCTGGTCATCCACCCTGCGTCCACCACCCACAGTCAGCTCTCCCCGGAGCAGCAGGCCGTGGCCGGCGTGACCCCCGGGCTGGTCCGCCTGTCGGTGGGAATTGAGCACATCGACGACATCCTGGCCGATCTCGAGGCCGGCTTCCGTGCAGCAAAGGCGGCGTCGGGCGCCTGACCAGGATCAAGGCCCGACGGCGGCCGGAACGTCAGGCGGGCAGGCAGCCTCCACAGCAAACAGGCAGCCAGGGCCGGCGTGCCCGGGCCGGGGAAGTCACAACCAGTCACACTCTTGGCTTGGGACGGGTGGTGTTTCGTACACTCGAACCAGGTCATGAGTGCCAGTGACAGCCCCGGCTTGCTGGCCGGCAACCCTCCTTCCGCGGTGGGGTGCCCCGGGTGAAGACCTGGCCTGCCGGTCATTCGACGGCGGGCAAGCGCGTAGAAGAGGTCTTGCCATGACGGTTACCGTCACCCGTACCACCGTTCCCGAACACGGGATTGTCCGCTACGCCTCCATTGGAGGCCTGGAACTTGAGGCCGGCGGCTATCTTCCCGAGGTGACGCTCGCCTACGAAACCTGGGGCACCCTCAACGCGGACGGCAGCAACGCCATCCTGATCGAACATGCCCTCACCGGCAGCACCCACGTGACCCGGGGCGACACCGACGAACCGGGCTGGTGGGAACAGCTGGCCGGACCCGGCGCACCCGTCGATACAGACCGTTTCTTCGTTGTCTCCATCAACATCGTGGGCGGCTGCTACGGATCCACCGGCCCGTCCTCGCCTGCCCCCGACGGGAACCCCTGGGGTTCCCGCTTTCCCCTGGTCACCCTGCGGGACAGCACCGTGGCGGAGGCCCGGCTGGCTGACCAGCTCGGCATCCAACGCTGGTTTGCCGTCCTGGGCGGTTCGATGGGCGGCGCCCGCGCACTCGAATGGGCTGTCACCTACCCGGAGCGCGTGCAGCGCTGCGCGGTCATCGCCGTAGGGGCCGCCAGCACGGCCGAACAGATCGCCTTCGCCCAGGCGCAGACTCTCGCCATCCGGCAGGACCCCAACTTCAACGGCGGCGATTATTACGGCGGCCCTTTCCCCGAGGCCGGACTGGCACTGGCGCGGCGCATCGCACACATCACCTACCGCTCAGCCGCCGAGCTGGAAGGCAGGTTCGGCCGTGCCCCGCAGGCTCCCGAATCGCCGTTGCAGGGTGAGTGCCTGGCGGAACGCGGACGCTACCAGGTGGAGAGCTACCTTGACCACCAGGGCAACAAGCTGGTGCAGCGGTTTGACGCCAACAGCTATATCGCCATCACCGAGGCGCTGATGAGCCATGACGTGTGCCGGGGGCGCGGCACGCTGGCCGAAACACTGGCCGCCAGCCAAGCCCGCTTCTTTGTTGCCGCCGTGGACTCCGACCGCCTGTACTTCCCGTCCCAGTCACGTGAGCTGGCCCGGGCGCTTCCGGGGGATGTGGACGTCCACCTGATCGAGGCGCCCATTGGCCACGACGGGTTCCTGACCGAAATCGGCCAGCTGGGACCGCAGCTCCAGAGGCATCTTTCCGAGTAGCACTGCTCCCTCCTTTGCCCGGATGTGCGTTTATGCAGATGTGCTCTGCGAGATTCGCCGTTGAGCTGGGCTGACAGGCGGACCATACTCAATGGGACCCGGCGGTTCGTGGCCAAAATCACACGTAGCCGCCCCAATGCGTCCCAGTGGTGTCGACGACGACGCCGAAGGAGTAACAGATGAGCACGGAAAGCTCCGCCGCACGGCGGACCGAGGAAACCGACGTCAAGGCCTCCGGCCTGAAGAAAGTCGTCACGGCCTCCATGGCCGGCACCGTTGTGGAGTGGTACGAGTTCTTCCTCTATGCCTCCGCCGCCACCCTGGTGTTCGGCAAAATGTTCTTCCCCAATTCAGGGACCGAACTGGATGGCATCATCGCCGCCTTCGTCACCTACGCCGTAGGCTTCGTGGCGCGCCCCATCGGCGGCATCGTCTTTGGCCACTTCGGTGACAAATTCGGCCGCAAACAGCTGCTGCAGCTGAGCATCATCCTGGTGGGCGTGGCCACCTTCCTCATGGGATGCCTGCCCACGTTCGCCCAGATCGGTTACTGGGCCCCGGCCCTCCTGGTGTTCCTGCGCTTCGTGCAGGGCTTCGCCGTCGGCGGCGAGTGGGGCGGCGCCGTGCTGCTGGTCGCAGAGCACAGCCCCAGCAAGTCCCGCGGTTTCTGGTCCAGCTGGCCGCAGTCAGCAGTACCGATGGGCAACCTGCTGGCCACCGGCGTGCTGTTCACCCTTTCGGCCACGCTGTCCCAGGAAGCATTCCTGGGCTGGGGCTGGCGCGTCGCCTTCTGGCTCTCTGCGGTCATCGTGATCGTCGGCTACTACATCCGCACCAAGGTCCAGGACGCGCCGATCTTTCTCGAGGCCCGCAAGGAAGTCACCGTGGAGAAGAAGGGCTACGGCGTTGCCGAAGTCTTCCGCCGCTACCCGCGTGGTGTCTTTACCGCCATGGGTCTGCGTTTCGCCGAGAACATCCTGTACTACCTTGTGGTGACGTTCTCCATCACGTACCTCAAGGTTGTAGTCCAGACCGACACCTCCCGCATCCTCCTGCTTCTGCTCGTGGCGCACTTCATCCACTTCTGCGCCGTGCCGCTCGTCGGCAAAATGTCCGATGCGTTCGGCCGGCGCCCGGTCTACATGGCCGGCGCCATCCTCGGCGGCACCTGGGGCTTCTTCGCCTTCCCCATGATGGACACTGCCAATGACATCGTCATTCTGGCCGCCATCACCATCGGCCTGCTGTTCCACGCGCTGATGTACGCGGGCCAGCCGTCCATCATGGCCGAGATGTTCCCCACCCGCATGCGGTACTCGGGCGTTTCCCTGGGTTACCAGGTGACCTCCATCGTGGCCGGTTCACTGGCCCCGATCATCGCCACATCGCTGCTGAGCAGCTTCAAGTCCTCCACTCCCGTGGCGCTGTACCTCCTGGGAGCCTGCATCGTGACGGCAATCTCCGTGTTCTTCCTCAAGGAAACCCGGGGCATTTCGCTCCACGATGTAGACGCAGCCGATGCCCAGGGCACGGCCGACCTTCTCGCAGCCGGCAAGAAATAGGCAACGCCACCACAAAAGCCAGACAGCACGCCAACTGCCCGGACCCGCCACCACGCAGGGCCGGGCAGTTGCGCGTCAGCACCTCGAGGAAGTCAGGATTCTCCATGAAAGCAGCCGTTCTTTACTCCACGGTCCCGTCCGGAACCAGCTACACCCAAGCGCACCCGCTTCAGGTGGAGGAGCTCGACCGGCCCGAACCCCGCGCCGGCGAGCTGGGCATCCACATCACCTATTCGAGCCTGTGCCACTCTGACCTCTCCGTGGTGGACGGTTCCCGCATCAGGCCGCTCCCCATGGCGCTGGGGCACGAGGCTGTAGGACGGGTCGCCGCCGTGGGCCCCGGCGTCACCGATGTTTCCCCGGGGGACCACGTAGTCCTCGTCTTCGTCCCCAGCTGTGGTGGCTGCCGTGCGTGCCGGGCAGGCCGCCCGGCGCTCTGCCACCGCGCCGCCGACGTTAACGGGTCGGGGGACCTCCTCCATGGCGAGGCCCTGCTGCGGACTCCTGCCGGGAAGCGCATCAACCACCATCTGGGGGTTTCGGCATTCGCCGATTACGCCGTGGTGGCCCGTGAATCAGTGGTGGTCATCGACGACGACGTCCCGGACACCGTAGCCGCAATGTTCGGTTGCGCCGTGCTCACCGGAATGGGGGCCGTCCTCAACACGGCGGCTGTCCAGCCCGGCCAGTCCGTAGCTGTCTTCGGGCTCGGTGCCGTGGGGCTCTCGGCCGTTATGGCCGCGGCGCTCGCCGGTGCCTCCTCCGTGATCGCCATCGATCCCAACGCCGCCAAGCACGGGCTCGCGCTAAAGTGCGGGGCAACGGCCGTAGGGACCCCGGATGACGCTTCCCGCCTGATTGCCGACGCCTCCGGTGACGGTGTGGACACCGCCGTCGAAGCTGTGGGGTCTGCCCGGGTCATTGCCTCGTGCCTGGAGCACGTAACGCGCGGTGGCTCCGTAGTCTCCGTAGGGCTGCCGCATCCCACGGCGGAACTGACGGTGCCGGCGCTCCAGTTCGCCGGTGCGGGCAAACGGCTGCTGGGCTCGTACATGGGGGACGCCGTCCCGGGCCGGGACATCCCCCTCTACCTTGGCTACTGGCGGGAGGGCAGGCTTCCCGTTGAACTGCTGCACACCGACACCCGGCCGCTTGACCAGATCAACGAAGGCCTTGACGCACTCGCTGCGGGGCAGGTGGTGAGGCGGCTCTTCCAGGCCTGACAACTGCACCGGGTCCCAGGACCAGGACCCCAGGGACCAGGGTGCCAGGGCCTAG
>NZ_JARHXQ010000190.1:0-4451 GCF_029222765.1 Arthrobacter sp. Cr_A7
GAGATACTGACATGACAACCAACACCACCGTGGCCGCTCCTGCCGGGCGGACCCTGACAGCCGCGGCACCCAAGAGGCGCCAGCGCAAGTCG
The DNA here is from genome assembly GCF_029222765.1 of Arthrobacter sp. Cr_A7. Classification (NCBI taxonomy): domain Bacteria; kingdom Bacillati; phylum Actinomycetota; class Actinomycetes; order Micrococcales; family Micrococcaceae; genus Arthrobacter; species Arthrobacter sp. Cr_A7. The sequence goes on from NZ_JARHXQ010000190.1 coordinate 93, forward strand.
TCCTACCCTTACTGGTTCTACCTGCCGGCCGCGCTCGTCTACACAACCCTGTTCCTGGTTCCGACCTTTGCCTCGTTCTTCTTCAGCTTCACGCGCTGGAACCTGACCGAATTCACGTGGATCGGCATGGACAACTTCGTCCAGTTCTTCTCGGAACCAGCGCTCCTCAAAGGGCTGACCAACACCTTCATTTACGGCGTGGTGACCTCCACCCTCAAGGTGGTCCTCGGAATGCTGCTGGCAGTGCTCCTCACCGCGCAGATTATTGCCCGCGGCTACCTCCGTTCCGTGATCTTCTTCCCCGTCCTGCTCAGCAGCATCGGCGTCGGCATTGTCTTCACCGTGCTGATGGACCCCTCCCGGGGCATGATCAACGAAGCGCTCGCCGTCGTCGGCATCGAGGGCCCGAAGTGGCTCACGGACCCTGCCTGGGCGCTGATGTCGGTAGCCTTCGTGGACGTCTGGAAGGGCGTTGGCCTCGCGACCGTTATCTTCATCGCAGGCATCGTGTCCATTCCGCAGGAGTATTTCGAGGCCGCCAAAGTTGACGGCGCCAGCTCATTCAAGAGCTTCTGGAATATCACCGTGCCGCTGGCCCGTCCCGCAACCGCAACCGTCATCATCCTGTCCCTGATCGGCGGGCTGCGTTCCTTCGACCTGATCTGGGCCATGACCAAGGGCGGCCCCGGCTTCACCTCTGACGTCATCGCCTCGGTGATCTACAAGCAGTACCAGGCGGGCTTCTACGGGCTCTCCACCGCCGGCAACGTGGTTCTGTTCCTGATTGTCACGGCCGTCATCGTGCCCCTGTCCATGATCCTGAACCGCAAGGAGGTAGAGGCATGACCGCCGCCCTGAAGCGCTACGGCGTCGGAATCCTGGCCATCGCCGTCACCGTGGTGCTGTTTGTCATCCCGCTGCTCTTTATGGCCCTGACCGCCATGAAGGACCGCCGGGAAGCCAACAAGCTCGAATTTTCCTGGCCCACCAACTTCGCCCTGATCGAGAACTTCCAGGAAGTCCTCTCCGCCCGCAGGTTCATGCTGGTCACGGCCTTCATCAACAGCACCATCCTCACCGTCGCCAGCGTAGCCATCATGGTGATCCTGGCGGCCATGGTTGCCTGGGTACTGCAGCGCCGCCGCAGCCGCTGGAATCCGCTGATCAATTTCCTGATCCTGTCCGGCCTGATCATCCCGCCTGCCGTGGTGCCAACCATCTGGGTCCTCCAAGGACTGGGGCTGTTCAAGACCCTGCCCGGCCTGATCCTCATCGAAGTCGCGTTTGGATTGTCGTTCTGCATCATGCTGTTCCGGGCGTTCATCTCCACCATTCCCCGTGAACTGGACGAGGCTGCGGTCATTGACGGGTGCGGGCCCGTGCGGCTCTTCTTCCGGGTGATCTTCCCGCTGCTGCGCTCGGTGATCGTCACGGTGATCGTGGTGCAGTCCGTTGCCGTCTTCAACGATTTCCAGCACCCGCTCTACTTCCTGCCCGGGGACGCCAACGCCACTGTCCAGCTGACCCTGTTCAACTTCCAGAGCCAGTTCACCACCGCCTACAACCTGCTCTTCATGAACATCCTGCTGATCACCATCCCGCCGCTGGTCATGTACCTGTTCTTCAACCGCCAGATCGTGGCCGGAATGACTGCCGGCGCCGTCAAGGGCTAGGACCCGGACCCCTTACACCAACTCCGCGGTGGCCCTGCCGCCGCCCCCACGTTCATCACCCCTGCATGGAAGAGGCCTTATGTCTGCCACCGTCCAACCGGTGACCTTCGAGCATCTTCCCGGTGCCTTGGGCATCGGGACCGCAACACCCCGTATCTCCTGGAAGACACGCGCCGAGCCCGGCTGGGCCCAGTCCGCCTACCAGGTGTCCGTGACCTCGGCGGCGGGCACCTGGCTCAGTGAGCGCATTGAGTCGCAGGATTCGGTGCTTCAGCCGTGGCCAGCCCGGCCGCTCGGTTCCGGCGAGCGCGCGGACGTCAGCGTGCGGGTCTGGGGCGAGGCAGATGAGGCGCCCGGCCCCTGGAGTCCGGCCGCCGCCGTCGAAACCGGCCTGCTGTCACCTGCTGACTGGACGGCAACCCCCATCACCCCTGCCTGGGATGAGGACCCGGATTCGGACCGGCGTCCGCCGCTGCTGCGGCGCGGTTTCACGCTGTCCAGGCCGGTGGCGTCGGCCCGCCTGTACGTCACCGCGCACGGGCTGTACGAAATGGAGGTCAACGGAACCCGGATCGGAAGCGACGCCTTCTCCCCCGGCTGGACCGTGTACGGCAAACGGCTGCGCTACTACACCTACGATGTCACCGCCCAGCTCACCGAGGGCGAGAATGCCATGGGCGCCTGGCTGGCAGATGGCTGGTATCGCGGCCGTTTCGGCTTCCACGGCGGGCACCGGAACCTCTACGGGGACAAGGTGGCGCTGCTGGCGCAGCTGCATGTCACGCACGACGACGGCTCCGTCACCGTAGTGGGAACGGACAGCGAGTGGAAGGCCGCCTTCGGGCCCATCCTATTCACCGGCCTGTACGAGGGCGAGGACCACGATGCCCGCCAGCTCCCCGCGGGCTGGAGCAGCAAGGGGTTCGACGACGGCGGCTGGCAGCCCGTTGCCGCCGTCACCAGGGACCCTGCCACCCTTGTGGCTCCCGAAGGTCCTCCGGTCCGGTGCACCGATGAAGTGAAGCCGGTGAACGTCTCCACGTCGCCGTCGGGGAAGCTCATCCTGGATTTCGGGCAAAACCATGTGGGCAGGCTTCGGATCACTGTCCACGGCGAAGCAGGCGCCAAAGTCACCTTGCGCCATGCCGAAGTCCTGCAGGACGGCGAGCTCTACACCCGGCCGCTGCGGGGAGCAGCCGCGACGGACGTCTACACGCTGGCTGGCGGAGCACCGGAAACGTGGGAGCCACGCTTCACCATCCACGGCTTCCGGTACGCCGAGATTGAGGGCTGGACCGGCGGGAATGTTGCCGACAATGTTGTGGCCCGCGTCTACCACACCGACATGGAACGCACCGGCTGGTTCGAGTGCTCCGACGCCGGCCTGAACCGGCTGCACGAAAATGTCCGCTGGAGCATGAAGGGCAACTTCGTGGACATCCCCACAGACTGCCCGCAACGCGACGAGCGCCTGGGCTGGACCGGGGACCTCCAGGTTTTCGCTCCCACCGCCACCTTCCTCTATGACTGCTCGGGCATGCTCTCCTCGTGGCTTAAGGACGTGGCCGCCGAACAATCGCCGAACGGGACCGTTCCCTGGTACGTTCCCGTCATTCCCGGAGGGGACTACTGGACGCCCGTGCGGCCCGGTGCGGTGTGGGGCGACGTCGCGGTCCTCACTCCATGGGTCCTCCATGAACGGTTCAACGATCCCGGAATCCTGGCCGACCAGTACCCCAGCGCGAAAGCGTGGGTGGACCTGCTGGACAAGCTGGCCGGAGACAGCCATCTGTGGAATACAGGTTTCCAGCTGGGTGACTGGCTGGACCCCAGCGCCCCGCCCGAAAAGCCGAGCGAGGCAAAGACCGACCGCCATCTGGTGGCGAGCGCATACTTTGCCTGGTCTGCCCGGCACCTTGCCAAAATGGCCGGCGTGCTGGGCAAGTCCGGGGATGAGCTGCACTACCTGGAGCTGGCCCGGGCTGCGGCTGACGCCTTCGCCGCTGAGTACATCCTGCCTGATGGCCGGATGACCAGCGACGCACAGACCGCGTACGCGCTGGCTATTGTGTTTGACCTCTTTCCCACTGTGGAGCTCCGGCAGCTCGCCGGGAAGCGGCTGGCCAGGCTGGTGCGGGAAGCCGGCAACCGGATCGCCACAGGCTTCGCCGGAACCCCGGTGATCACCGACGCGCTGACCCAAGTGGATGAGCTGGAAACTGCGTACGACCTGCTGTTGGAGAAGGAGTGCCCCTCCTGGCTCTACTCAGTAGAACAGGGAGGGACCACCATTTGGGAACGGTGGGATTCGCTGCTTCCCGACGGCACCGTCAATCCCGGCGAAATGACGTCCTTCAACCACTACGCGCTGGGCGCGGTGGCGGACTGGATGCACCGCTGCGTCGCCGGGCTGGCGCCCATGGAGCCTGGATACAGGCGGATCCTCTTCCGGCCGCAGCCCGGCGGCGGCCTTACCTGGGCCTCGGCGGCACATGAAACCCCCTACGGACGGGCCGCCATTTCATGGCGCACCACTGCTGCAGGCCTGAGCGTAGAGGTTGAGGTGCCCACCGGAACCACTGCACGGGTGGAGCTGCCCGGGCAGGAACCTGTGGAGGTCGGCTCCGGAAGGTTCGACTACACGGTGGCCGCAGTCTCCTAAAGGTGCTGCCGCACCTGTAGCGCC
>NZ_JARHXQ010000191.1:0-7023 GCF_029222765.1 Arthrobacter sp. Cr_A7
GAGCTGGTTGAAGACGTGCCGCCGCACCCAGGCGTGCATGGCGATCGCGGCGGCGGACGCTGCATTGATGGACCGGGTGGAGCCGAACTGTTCGATGGACAGGGTGGCGACGGCCGCCTCGTGGACCTCCGGCGTGAGCCCGGGACCTTCCTGGCCGAACACCAGCACACAGTCCTTCGGCAGCTCGTACGTTTCCAGCGGGACGGAGTCCGGGAAGATGTCGATCCCGATGATGGCCAGCCCTTCCCCCTGCGCCCACTCGACGAAGTCGGCAACGGTGGGGTGGTGCCGGACGTGCTGGTAGCGGTCGGTGACCATGGCCCCGCGGCGGTTCCACCGCCGTCGGCCGATGATGTGGACCTCCTTGGCGAGGAAGGCGTTGGCGGTGCGCACCACCGTGCCGATATTGAGGTCGTGCTGCCAGTTTTCGATGGCCACGTGGAAGTTGTGGCGCCGGGAGTCCAGCTCCGCCACGATCGCCTCGTGCTTCCAGTACCGGTATTTGTCCAGGACGTTGCGCCGGTCGCCGTCGGCCAGGAGGTCGGGATCCCAGTGGTCGCCTTCCGGCAGTTCCCCTTCCCAGGGCCCGACGCCGACCTCCGCCTTGGGCGCGGAGTCCTCCCCCGGCGCTGCCTCGCCGGATGGCGGATCGGACGGCGGCGGAGTCTGGGGCTGGTCAGTCACGCTTCAACTTTAGCCGCGGGTCAGCCGTCCAGTTTCCAGCGGTTGGCGCGGTAGGAGTTGGAGATCTGCTCCAGCAGGTCCGGGTGTTCGTTCCAGTACGTCTGGTGCCCGCTGACGCCCACCATCTGCGGAGTTCCCCACGGGGTGACGCTGAACAGGTTCACGGCCCGGATGGTTTCGCCACGGGCGTTGGTGCAGGTAAAACCGATGACGACGGCGGCCGTCCGGCGGAATTCGCGGGTCTCGGGAGTGGTGGTTTCGAAGTTGCCCGTGCATTTGTGGCCCACCAGGTGCTGCGGCAGGTCGGCTGCGGGCATGGTGGCGAACTTCGCCTGGATCTCCGCTATGGCCTCCTGCACCTTCCCGGGTTCCTTGCCGTATTTGCCTTCCTCGGCTTCGGCGAAGAACGCGTAGGCCAGGGCGATGCCGTCGCCGTCGCGCTCCTCCGTGCCCTGGGCTTTCTGCTGCATGGGCGTACCGGTGGTGGGATCCGTGGTAATTCCGAAGGTGTCATCGGCGGTCCAGGATGTGAGGTACTGGAAGGAGGACTCTCCTGTGACAAAGCGGCTGAACAGGGGATCGCCCTCGGCGGGGATGTTGGCCGGCCCCTGCAGGTCCGCCCAGCCCGGGGGAAGCGGAATGGCGCCGGCCGGCACATCGTCCGCAGCCTGGCCGGATGGTGCAGCCGATTCTTCACCCGCTGGGCTTTCCTCCGGCGCCGGGGACGACGCCCCCGCGGACGGGGAATCTGCGGCCCGCGGCGCGGTGAACACCGGGACCACCCACACAAAAACGGCGACGAGCGCGGCTATGACGGCTGCCGCAACTGCCCCCAGGACGATGAACAGCGTCTTGTTGTTGCGGGGCGGCTCGTGCTGCGGCTGCTGCGGGGCACCAGGTTGCGGGTACTGCTGCCCGGGGTACTGCGGGCCGGAATACTGCTGGTTGGGGTGCTGGCCGGGAAGCGGCGGCGGCGCGTAGGCCCCGGCGGCATCCCTGGACGGTGGCGGGGCACTGTAGTTGCTGTTGCTCATGGCAGTCCCTTTCAGGTGCTGGTGGCAGCCTGCGGTTCCCGCACGGTGCCAGGTGGTCTCTGTTCAAAGGGACGTGCTGGCGCGTGCCGGCGCAACAAACACTGCGGACATCCCCGGATCCGCAGCCGCTGGCACCTTGGTGCCAGCTAAGAGCCTAGTGGACCGGGCAGCCAGGCTGGCCGCCGGGCCCTTCCCTCCAGGGGTCCAGGTTGTTCGGGCAGAAGGATGAAAGACTGGGAGCCGCAACCGGCAGATGAACCTGGAGGAGAAAACATGGCAGAAGCGGACACGGTCAAGGGAAACCCGGCGGTCTACCGCAGCGGCCAGGACATCGAGTGCTGGCTGACGGACATGGACGGTGTGCTGGTCCACGAGAACCAGGCGGTGCCCGGGGCCGCGGAGCTCATCCAGCGGTGGGTTGACACGTCCAAGCGGTTCCTGGTGCTGACCAACAACTCCATCTTCACTCCGCGTGACCTTGCCGCCCGGCTCCGCGCTTCCGGACTGGAAGTACCGGAGGAGAACATCTGGACCTCCGCCCTGGCCACCGCCCAGTTCCTGAAGGACCAGGTGCAGGGTTCAGGATCGGGCAACCGCGCCTACACAATCGGCGAGGCAGGACTGACGACGGCGCTGCATGAGGCAGGCTTCATCCTCACCGACCAGGACCCGGACTTCGTGGTGCTCGGCGAAACACGCACGTATTCCTTCGAGGCCATCACCACCGCCATCCGCCTCATCCTGGCCGGCGCCCGCTTCATTGCCACCAACCCGGATGCCACCGGCCCGTCGAAGGACGGCCCCCTGCCCGCCACCGGTGCCATCGCCGCGCTGATCACCAAGGCCACGGACCGGGAGCCCTATGTGGTGGGCAAGCCCAACCCCATGATGTTCCGCTCCGCCATGAACCAGATTGATGCGCATTCCGAGACCACCGCCATGATCGGTGACCGGATGGACACGGACATCATCGCCGGCATGGAGGCCGGGCTGCATACGGTCCTGGTCCTGACCGGCATCACCCGGCGCGAGGACATCGGTGCCTACCCGTTCCGGCCCAACCAGGTCTTGAATTCCGTGGCGGACCTGAAGAACCAGATCTAGAAAACGGTCACCCTGGAGCCGCCGCGGGGCAGGGGGAAGAACCCGTCCAGCAGTTCGTCCAGTATTGGCCGGTAGATGTTGGGGTTCCAGCCCGGGCTCGCATGCGCCGGGGCGGCACCTGTGGTCTGCAGGTCCGTCGACACGATGTTGTCCTTGAACGCCACGGCCCAGGCTTCGGCTGCCGTCTGGTAGCGGACGGTCCGGTCCCGGGGATTGCCGACGTAGGCCATCTTGGCCGTGCCGATCTTGCCCACGAACCGGGCACCCTCGAAGTGGTAGATGTACGCGGACTCCGTCTGGACGAGCACGCTGGACGGAGCGATCGGGGACAGCTGTTCCATCGTCTGGTCCAGGATCTGGCGCCAGCTGCGTTCATCCTTGTGGATGACCCGTTCGCCCAGCTCGTAGCCGCCGCGGAGGGTGGACGGGAACCGGAATCCGCGCTCGTAAAGGAACACCACGCCGTCGAACCAGCTCTGGTCCAGGACATCGTGCTTGCTGTAGGGGCTGGAGTCGAGCACGATGAACTCCACCTCCACACCGTGGATCTCCAGCAGCCGGGCGGCCACCTGGGTTGCGACCATCCCGCCGAAACTGTGCCCGTAGAAGAACAGCTTGGTGATCTTCTGGGCACGGACGTGCTCGATCAGGGCGATCACGATGCTGTCGATGTCCAGGCCCTGGTTGGAGTAGCCGACGGCGGCCAGCCTGGCCCGCTTGTTCAGGGACCCGCGCAGGGAGTTGAGGATCCATTGCGCCTCTTCCCAGCTGGTCTTGTAGCCGGGGAACAGGAACCAGCTGGCGTCCGGGTAGTAGAGGTCCGCGAAACCGTCCGAAACGGTAAGGATCCTGTCCGTCCGGCGCTGCGACTGGACCTGCCGGGTGAGCAGCATGTCTGCGGCCAGCAGCCCGGAGGCGCCGGCTCCGGTGAGGAAACCGCGCCGCGAGAACTGTTTCAGGGCAGCAGCTTCCGCCAGCAGCCGGGCAGCGGAACTCCCGCGCCGGTTCTGCGGATTTACGTCCCCCTCATACGGCACACCTCTACCGTAGGCACAACTGAAGACACCGCCGCAAGAAGCGGGGTGTAACCATTCAGTGACGCCGCGTCAGCTGGCTGCCTGATCCTCCGCTGCCGGGAATGGTGTTTCCGGTTCCTGCCGGCGCCTCGAGAGTTCCTGGCCAATGTCGTTGTAGCGGCCCAGCAAATCGGCGCCGGCGAAGGCTTTCGGATTGTCCAGCATGGCAAACAGCGAGTCGCTGGCCGCCAGGAGTTCCTCGTCGGTGTACTCCGCCAGCGGCCGGCCGAAAATTTCCTCCAACGGTTCAGCCGGCGCGGCGGGGAACGCATCATGCCCGGCCCCCAGGAGGGCAACGTCGTCGTCAACGATGACAAGGGGCTGCACGCGGGATTCGCCCGTGTCTGAGGGGGACGTCCAGCTGTCAGTGGCGGGGGTGAGGTGAAGCGACACGCCGGCACCGTGCAGGGCCGGCAGCGTGGAATCCATGGCGTTGAGGTCTGTCCGGAGCCCGGCCAGGGCAGAGGACTCCACCAGCACGGCGTTGGAGAGGTCCACCCTGACGTGGGAACGGATACCCATGCGCCTGACCCGCCGGATGATGTGCATGAGGTCGGGGCGCGATTCGTGGTTCAGGCTCCCCCGGACGTCGATCCAGACGGTATCGGCGGGGACATCGAGGTTAACGATGGCATTCAGTGCGCGGTCCATAGGTACTCCAAAAAAGGGTGTCTATGGCCGACGGCTCAACCTCGGCAAGCGTATCCTCCAGCGGGAGCGGGCACAACCCGTATGTCAGGCCGTCTGGTCCGATTGCCTCTGGCCGGGTTCCTGGTAGTGGGTCCGGGTGCCCGTGCCGCCCACGGAATCTACCAGCGATTTGGCGATGTCCCGCAGCTTGGTGTTGCTGTTGCTGGACGCCTCGGTGAGGATGTTCACCGCGGACTCCTGGCTGCACCGGTTCTGGGCCATCACGATGCCCACGGCAATATCGATGATGGTCCGGGACTCGAGGGTTGCGCGCAGGTTCGCGGCACTGTCCGTGTGCAGCGAGAACCGCACCGCCAGCCGCAGGGCCTGCGAAATTTCCCGGGTGTAGCCACGGGCCCTGGCGGTAGCACGCTCGTCGAATTTGCGCGGGACGTCCGAGTACAGGTTCAGTGCCGCTTTGGCGTCGCCCTGAAGGTTGAAGGGCAGGGAAAGCACCGACCGGAGGCCGTGCGAGGCCACCGCGTTCGCGTAATCCGGGCCCCAGCGGTTCTCCTCGAAAAGGTCCGGAACGTGGACTTCGCGTTCCTCCTTGGCCGCCGTCAGGCACGGCCCCTGGGACAGGGAGTACTGGATCTCGTCCACTTCCCGGGCGGAGTCGCTGCTCCAGCCGATGGTGGCGGCCTTGCGGTCGCGGAGCAGGGTGATGCCGCAGAGGGCGTCCTCTCCATCGCCTGCCATCTGGTGTGCCGAGAAGCGCGCCAGCTCGTTGAGGAAGTCCTCGAAATCGGCGCTGTCCAGGATGAGGTTCTGGACCTGGTCCGTGGTGCTCAGAGGTTTTTCGGGGGTGAGCATGGGCAGGTTCTCCAACGGGTACTAAAGGGGGTTAACGCAAATAATAGGCCACCCTCAAGTTCGGATCCAAAAAAAGTCCGGCCCCTGGCCCCCGCAACCGGACCGGCAAGGATCCGGCTGCGGTGGAGAAATAAGACTACGAAAGGCCCAGTTCGTCCTTGCCAAAGGCGAACAGGTAGGGCACGCCGGTTTCAGCTTCGATCTTTTCCTTGGCTCCCGTATCGCGGTCCACGATCACGGCAACAGCCACCACATTGCCGCCGGCTTTGCGGACGCCTTCCACTGCAGTGAGGGCAGAGCCTCCGGTAGTGGAGGTGTCCTCCAGGACCAGTACCTTGCGGCCCTCCACGGAGGGGCCTTCCACCTGGCGCCCCATGCCATAGGACTTCTGGGCCTTCCGGACCACGAAGGCGTCAACGGCACGGCCCGAATCTGCGGCGGCGTGCATGACGGCAGTTCCAACGGGATCCGCGCCCATGGTAAGGCCTCCGGCGCACTCAAAATCGATCCCGGCCTGGTCCGCGAGCGCCAGCATTATCTGTCCCACCAGCTTGGATGCTTCGTGGTGCAGCGTGATCCTGCGGAGGTCGATGTAGTAGTCCGCCTCTGCTCCGCTGGAGAGGATCACCTTGCCGCGGACCACGGCGAGTTCCTTGATCAGTTCGAGCAGGCGGGCGCGGGCGGCTGCAAAGTCTACTGCAGTCTCACTGTGGGAAGTCATGCGCTCCAGTTTAGTAGCGGCCGGACAGTGTGGATGCTTGAGCCCCGTTGACACGGCTGGCTAGTGTGGACCTCATGCGCGAACTCCAGGCCACCATCATCGAAGAAATGGGCGTGCAGCCCCGGATCGACCCTGCAGGGGAGGTGCGCAAACGTGTCGGATTCCTCAAGGACTACCTCAAGGCCACACAGACCAAGGGCTTCGTCCTGGGCATCTCCGGCGGACTGGATTCGTCCCTCGCCGGAAAGCTTGCCCAGTTGGCGGTCGAAGAGCTTGAAGCCGAGGGCGTGGAGGCCAACTTCGTTGCCGTGCGCCTGCCGTACGGAGTGCAGCATGACGAGGAAGACGCCCAGGCCGCGCTCGACTTCATCCAGCCCAAGACCGAGTGGACGTTCAACATCTCCGCCGCCGTGGACGGTTTCGAGGATGAGTTCGAGAAAACCGTGGGAAGCGAAATCTCGGACTTCCACAAGGGCAACACCAAGGCCCGCACCCGGATGATTGCCCAGTATGCCCTTGCCGGCGAGCATAACTACCTGGTGATCGGCACGGACCATGGAGCGGAATCCGTCACCGGCTTCTTCACCAAGTACGGCGACGGCGGCGCGGACATCCTTCCGTTGTTCGGCCTCAACAAGCGGCAGAACCGGGCACTGCTGGCAGAACTCGGCGCCCCTGCACGCGTCTGGGAAAAGGTGCCCACCGCGGACCTGCTCGATGACCGGCCCGGCCGGACGGACGAGGACGAGCTCGGGCTGACGTACGACCAGATCGACGACTACCTGGAGGGCCGCGAGGTTCCGGATGACGTTGCCGAACTGATCGAACAGAAGTACCTGCGCACCCGGCACAAGCGCACCGTTCCCGTCAGCATTTTCGACACCTGGTGGAAGCACGAGGG